>JALFIM010000074.1 GCA_022775985.1 Prevotella sp. | reverse complement strand
CTCAAAGACAGCATGCTGCCTGATGATGAGCTGGCCCTTAGGGAAGTGATAAAATCGACGATAGAAAGCGGCAAACTGCATCGTGACATATTCGGTCTGAATCCCGTGCTTGTGGGCTTTCAGACGGCGGAGCTCGCCGTGAGGGAGATTGGGCTGAAGCGTGATGGAGTGATAGCCACGCTGATGTACAGCTGTGTCATCAACGGTCAGGTGGACATAGACACAATAGGCAAGCGTTTCGGCGACAACGTACACCGCATAATCAATGGGCTTGTGAGGATACATGAGCTGTACCAGAAGAACCCCGTCATAGAAAGCGAGAATTTCAGGAACCTGCTGCTGTCGTTTGCCGAGGACATGAGGGTCATCCTCATAATGATAGCCGACCGTGTGAACCTCATGCGTCAGATACGTGAGACCTCCAATGAGGAAGCACGCCATGAGGTCAGCGAGGAGGCAAGCTATCTGTATGCGCCGTTGGCCCACAAGCTCGGACTGTATAAGTTGAAGAGCGAGCTTGAGGATCTCAGCTTGAAGTATCTGGAGCACGATGCCTACTACATGATAAAGGAGAAACTCAACACCACGAAGAAGGCACGCGACCTGTATATAGACCAGTTTATAGGCCCTATAAAGAAGCGGCTTGAGGAAGCCGGCCTACGCTTCCACATGAAGGGGCGCACGAAGAGCATACACTCTATATGGCAGAAGATGAAGAAGCAGAAGTGCGACTTCGAGGGTATATACGACCTGTTCGCCATACGCATAATACTCGACTCACCGCTGAAAGAGGAGAAGATGCAGTGCTGGCAGGCTTACTCCATAGTCACCGACATGTATATGCCCAACCCCACACGACTGCGCGACTGGCTCTCCGTGCCCAAGTCTAACGGGTATGAGAGTCTGCACATCACCGTGCTCGGCCCTGAGAACAAGTGGGTGGAGGTGCAGATACGCACGGAGCGCATGGACGAGATAGCCGAGAAGGGACTGGCTGCACACTGGCGGTACAAAGGCATAAAGGGCGAGAGCGGTATAGACGACTGGCTCAACAGCATACGCACCGCCCTTGAGTCGAAGGACGACCTGCAGCTTATGGACCAGTTCAAGATGGACCTCTACGAGGACGAGGTGTTCGTGTTCACCCCCAAGGGCGACCTGTTCAAGTTCCCGAAGGGTGCCACCATTCTCGACTTCGCATACCACATACACTCCGATGTGGGCAACAAGTGTGTGGGAGGCAAGATAAACGGCCATATAGTGTCGATGCGCAAGGCACTGAGGTCAGGCGACCAGGTGGAGATAATAACGCAGACGACGCAGAAGCCCAAGCAAGACTGGCTGAACATAGTGCAGACCAGCAGGGCAAAGGCGAAGATAAGGCTCGCCCTGAAGGAGACGCAGGTGAAAGACGGCCTGTATGCCAAGGAGATGCTCGCCCGCAAGATGAAGAACCGCAAGATAGAGCAGGACGAGAGCACGATGTCGCACCTCATAAAGCAGCTCGGCTTCAAGGAGACTTCCGACTTCTACAAGCAGCTTGCCGATGAGAGGCTCGATGCCAATGAGGTGATAGACCAGTATGTGGCACTGCGTGACCATGATGCCAATCAGAGCAATGACGTGAGGTCGGCCGGTGAGTTCAACTATGACGCCAACGACAGCCTGCCAGCAGCGGCCAATGAGGATGTGCTCGTGATAGACCGCAACCTGAAGGGCGTGGACTACACTCTGGCCAAATGCTGCCACCCCATATACGGCGACCCCATCTTCGGCTTCGTGACCGTGACTGACGGCATAAAGATACACTGCATCAACTGCCCCAATGCCCCGGAGCTGCGCAAGCGTTTCGGCTACCGTATAGTGAAAGCCAAATGGAGCGGCAAGGGCAGCTCGCAGTACACCATAACGATACGCATCGTGGGAACCGACGACATAGGTATAGTGAACAACATAACCAGCATAATATCAAAGGAGGAGCGCATCACCATGAGGTCTATAAACATAGACAGCCATGACGGTATATTCAAGGGTGCCATAGAGGTGATGCTGAATGACACCTCGCATCTCGAGACATTGCTGAAGAAACTGAGAACGGTGAAGGGAGTAAAACAGGTGACACGCGTGTGAACAGACGCGCGGCAGTCTATGGCAAGACAGCCAACAGTAACCTAAATGTAAACGACTTGTAAATGAAAAAGATAAAATGGGGATTTATCGGATGCGGTGAAGTGACGGAGAAGAAGTCGGGGCCGGCATTCAGCGAGGTGGAAGGCTCGTCCGTAGAGGCCGTGATGAGCCGCAGTGCCGAGAAGGCAAGGTCATATGCCAAACGCCACGGCATACCCAAGTGGTACACAGACCCACAGGAACTCATCGACGACCCTGAAGTCAACGCCATATACATTGCCACCCCTCCGTCGAGCCATGCCACCTTTGCCATAATGGCCATGAAGGCTGGAAAGCCCGTGTATGTGGAGAAACCACTCGCGGCAAGCTATGACGACTGCGCACGCATAAACCGTGTGAGCGAGCAGACAGGCGTGCCCTGCTTCGTGGCATACTACCGTAGGTACTTGCCGTATTTCAGGAAAGTGAAGGAGATAATCAACAACGGCGTGATAGGCAATGTGACCAACGTACAGATAAGATTCTCCGTGCCTCCACGCGATCTTGACTACAAGGGCAGCGCACATCTGCCGTGGAGACTTCAGCCTGACATTGCTGGAGGAGGGTACTTCTACGACCTCGCACCGCATCAGCTTGACCTGATACAGGACATTTTCGGCATCATAGTGAAGGCACACGGTTATTGCGCCAATCGTGCCCACCTGTACAAGGCCGAAGACTCGATAAGTGCTTGCTTCCTGTTTGAGAGCGGCTTACCAGGAAGCGGCTCGTGGTGTTTCGTAGGACATCAGAGTGCCAAGGAGGACTGCATTGAGGTCATAGGCGAGAAAGGCACGCTGAGCTTCTCGGTGTACACATACAACCCACTGAAACTCATCACCTCGGAGGGCACTACAAGCATCGTGGTGCCCAATCCACCGCATGTGCAGTTGCCTATAATCAAATCGGTGATAGAGGACTTGCAGGGCATAGGCGTGTGTACGTGCCGCAGCGTCAATGCCACACCCGTAAACTGGGTGATGGACAGAATATTAGGAAAGCTATAATACGCTTCAACAGACAGACAACCATACATGCTCACCCACTTGATAAACCCAAAACTATGCGTCAGAACAGCAGTGGCAACATTACTGCTGTTGTCGTGTGCCTGTCAGGCATACGGGCAGGACTCCCTGAGTGTGAAGCCTGAGAGACGCGGATTCCTCAAACGTCTCGGTCACGGCATGTATGAGTTTGTCAAGGACTTCAGCCGTGTAGACACAAACTATGTGGAGCCACAGCATTACAACTACACTGTGATGCTCCAGAACACCAATACGTATGAGGTGTACCGTCTCACCACCGAGTCGGGTTACAGCATAACGTTCGCCCCACAGCCATCGGTGAAGTTGGGGCCATACGTAGGGTGGCGCTGGATATTCTTAGGCTACACCGTAGACCTCACACACATCAGCAGCGGCGACAAGAAGACGGAGTTTGACCTTAGCCTGTACAGCTCGCAGATAGGCATAGACCTGTTCTACCGAAAGACAGGCAACGACTACCGCATAAGGTCGATATCGATAGGCAAGGATATAGACACCTCTCCGCTTCACAATACGAAGTTTGACGGTTTGTCGGCAAGCATCAAGGGCTTCAACCTTTACTACATATTCAATCACAAGAAGTTCTCATACCCAGCAGCTTACAGTCAGAGCACCGTTCAAAAGCGCAGTTGCGGCTCACCGCTTGTGGGCATAGGGTACACACGGCACACACTCGACGTGGACTGGAACAAGCTCGCGGCCGTGGCAAAAGACAAGCTCGGCGACCAGATAGAGATGCCGCCCGTAGACAGCATGCTCATGAGCAAGGTGAAATACTCCGACTACTCCATTTCAGGCGGCTATGCCTACAACTACGTGTTCGCCCCACGGTGGCTGTTTGACATATCGCTGTCATTGGCGTTGGCCTATAAGACCACTGTCGGCGACGTGAACAGGTCTACGTTCTCTTTCCGCAATTTCTCCATGCGCAACTTCAATATTGATGGAGTAGGGCGGTTCGGCATAGTGTGGAACAACAACAAGGTGTATGCAGGCGCAAGCACCATACTGCACTCATACAACTACAACAAGCAGCATTTCTCCACCAACAACTTCTTCGGAAGCGTAAACATATATGTAGGTGTAAATTTCGGTAAAAGATAATGCAAGTGCGAGAGCAATGGAGCTTGCTCCGATTGCCGAGCCGCAGCTTATCTTATGCAACGCTAAACTATATTTTTTTCGACATGAAGGCATTGGTTACATTTCTTCTGCTGTGGGTCATGGCCCTCCCGACATGTGCCACAGGCATATTGTATAAGAAAACAGACAGCGTGAGGGTGGAGCGGATTATAAAGAAAGCATCCGCCATAAAGTCGCGTTCAGACGTTATAGTGTTCATAGGGAAACAACTCGTCGGCACGCCATACGTGGCGCACACGCTTGAGCAGGGCGAGGAGAGGCTTGTCATCAACACCTCGGAACTCGACTGCACCACATTCGTGGAAAATGTGCTGGCCATGTATCTCTGCGTGAAGAACGGGAAACACCGCTTTGCTGACTTCTGCGACTACATCAGGCAAGTGAGGTATGACAAGGGCATGGTGTCGTACCCGTCAAGGCTGCATTATTTCACAAGTTGGATAGCGAGCAATACGGACAAAGGACTCGTAGAGGAAGTGTCTACGCCAACCCCTCCATTCTCCGCCACTCAGACAATATCCGTGGGGTATATGTCGGCAAATCCAGATAAGTATGATGCGTTGCGCGGCAACAGTCAGATGGTGCGCGTCATAGCAGCCACTGAGAAGAGCATAAACGGGAGAAGATACAAGTATATCCCCAAGCAGCGGCTGAACGACAGCCGCCTGTTGGCCAAATATGTGAGGAGTGGGGACATCATAGCACTCACCACCAACAAGAAAGGGCTTGACATCTCACACGTCGGATATGCCGTATGGATGAACGGCAGCCTTCATCTGATGAACGCCTCCTCGATACACCATAAGGTGGTAATAGAGCCAATGACCATGTACCAGTATGCCAAGCGGCATCCCTCACAGACTGGCATACGGGTCATCAGGGTGCTGTGACAGCCGTCAACGATGCTGGTAAGTTGGAAAAGCCATCGGCTATCTTCCCACTTGATACCCACCTGACCCACCTGACCCCACCTGACAGATGTTTTTTCATAAACTAAATGGACTTCAATTCGTTTTTTTTCCTTAATTTTGCATAAACTACAAAATTATGAAGGCAAGAGACGAAATATTGTCATTAAGAAGAGAATCCGTCGTGTCACAAGAAGTGAAGAATATCATAATAAAATGCATAAAGAATGCCTATGATAATTCTTCTTTTTACGGTTTAGGCATAAGTCTTGCCGCTACGTTTGACCTGATGGTTTCTGCTGCATACTATAATTCAATATCAAATAGAGGTTGGACTTATTGTTGCAAGTCACCTCAAATGATGTTTTATACGTACACAAATATATGTCCAAGATGTATTGGTAATGGCCAATTTGTTTATGCGAAGGCAAACAAGCCAGAGTCTGGACGAATAGGACAGATTACGACTGAAATATTGTGCCTGTTTTTCCAGTATATGTTAGAGCGCAAAGGGGCCAGGATAGACGTATTCAAATGTTCTGAGCCGATAGATGTTGTCGTTCATGATTTAGATTGTGATATGTTTTTGCTCGCAGAAGTAAAGGCAGCGCCACTATTAACATTACCTATTGTCGCAAATTGTGATCGTCTGACAGAAACAATAGATGGGAGTTTGACTTTTTCAGGACACATGTCTATTGATAATCCAAATCTGTCTAATACGAAAATGAATCTTTACATACCAAGGTATGGCGATGTAAAAGAGGAAATATTCCCTCTTGAGCTAAGAGGAAATATTAAATACAAATATTATGATGCCATATATAATCTTATCAGTACAGACGTAAGGTTTTATAGACATTATCTTGATTTTTGGTACAATTCTTTTATGTCTTATACAAATAAGGATAAACAATTGTCCCTATATTGGCTGACGAATGCTTGCGGTACGCCATCGCCAATACCAGAAAATTGGCCAAAGCGAAAAGGAAGTGGGTATGAGTCTGTTTCAGATTCTAAAACGAGTGCGGGAATGGACAGAACTGACGATATAAAGAAAGGAATTTATCAAGTTCTGAAGTTAGGGGCAGAATATAAGACAAAATATGAAAACGTCAGAACTGCCATCATTTCCAATTTGCCTGCTATCAGACATTACGATGAGTATCTTTTAACAATAAAAGATATTGTGTGGACAATGAGCAATGAGCCTTATAAGACAAAATTGGGTGAATTGCCATTTGACGCTTCGATTTATAATCTATTTGATGGAATAATATCTTTAACGAAATCAGACATCCGCGATATGTGGGTGAAGAATATGTTTTCAAAAATATGATATACAACCATATTGCAAGAACCGTATCGAAAGGCATAGTACAGCAGCGTATAGACACCTTGAAAATCGGACAACGTATGCAAGATCTTCCTGAAAGCCTTTGGCATAAAAGTTTCTTATACTATGTTAAGGAAGACAAGACAAGAAAGGGAGGCCCTAATATGCGCATGATAAGGCTTGATCCTCACAAACCTTCATTAACTGTTACAGGATTTATATTTAATAAATTTGTCCATCCATATGAGAACCGATTTATAACAGTTCGTGAGGCTGCAAGATTGCAAGGATTCCCTGATGACATGGAGATATTAGGCAGTTTGACAAGTACACAACGACAAATAGGCAATGCTGTCCCAGTTCCCTTGGCTAAGGCTATTTTTAACTCGATATTAAAATATGCACATGATATAGGATATGCCAATAGAGAGCTACAAGCCTTTTCTATGTTTTGTGGTGCAGGAGGGTTGGATGTAGGGGCCAGTATAGCGAATGCTGACGGATATGATATAAAGACGTTATTAGCTGTTGATAATTGGGATGATGCATGCAACACGCTCCGTAACTACAAGGGTAAAGAAACGAATGTTGTTTTACAGGATATTGCTGTAGTTGAGAATCCGTTGTTTTTTTGGCGTACCAACACAAACAAGATGATAAAGCCCGACATTATTTATGGCGGACCACCTTGCCAAGCTTTTTCTCAGGCGGGAAAACAAAAAGCTCTTGAAGATGATAGAGGAGGATTAGTGTATGAATTTATCCGATATGTAAAAGACATAAGACCTGCATTCTTTGTTATGGAAAATGTATCGAATATTGTGTCTATATATAAGGGCCTATTATGTAAGGATATAATATCAAGATTGCAGTCTTGCGGATACAATGTGAGTTTTGGAATTTTAAATTCTGCTGAATTTGGGGCTCCTCAGCTAAGGAAAAGAGCTGTGTTTATAGGCACTTCAACAAAGTTAGGCCAGGCTCCTTTACCTTCACCAACATATTCTGAAACATCAGATTTGTTTGGACTGCCATATTACAAGACGGTAGGTGAAGCATTTGAAGGATTACCTATTCTACGTTGATAGGTCATTAGCCTCGTGCGATATGTCTATTTATGATAGGATAATTTAAATTTCGATATGGCATATAGGCAAATTGTAAATTGCAAATCGGCCTGTCGCAGTGATTTATAGGTGAATAATTCTTTTTTCTCGTTTTAATGATGTAATTTTGCATAGACAATAGGTGGGCTCTAAAAATTACCACCATAAAATCAATAAACAACAATGGGTTACGCTTTGTCGTGTCTCCATACCTTTTCAGACACATATCGCCACAACGTGAGGCCGTGATGCGCTACGGCTTGGTATCACTGCTGGGGAGGCGTGGCGTGGATGCAACGTAGGAGGTCAAGGCAAAGCTGATTTTTAGAACTCACATACATTACTATCACATGGGAATATTTGGTTTTTTTAATAAAAAGAAGAAAGAGACCCTCGATGAAGGACTTGAGAAAACAAAAAGCAGTATGTTCAGCAAACTGGCCCATGCCATTGCAGGAAAGGCTACCGTTGACGATGACGTGCTCGACTCCCTTGAGGAGATACTCATAACCTCAGATGTCGGGGTGGACACTACGCTTAAAATCATTGAGCGTATAGAGAAGAGGGTCGCAAGAGACAAATACGTATCCACGTCTGAGCTCAACAACATACTGCGTGAGGAAGTGGCCGCACTCCTCGCCGAGAACAACAGCTACGACACAGATGAGTGGTCGCTGCCCACAGACCATAAGCCTTACGTCATACTTGTGGTGGGCGTGAATGGTGTGGGCAAGACCACGACAATAGGCAAACTCGCCTATCAGTTCAAGAACGCTGGCAAGAAAGTATATCTCGGCGCAGCCGATACCTTCCGTGCCGCTGCCGTAGACCAGATATGTATATGGGGTGAGCGTGTCGGCGTGCCTGTCATAAAACAGCAGATGGGAGCTGATCCTGCCTCCGTGGCTTTTGACGCACTGTCGTCGGCTAAAGCCAATAATGCCGATGTGCTGATAGTAGATACGGCAGGACGACTGCACAACAAGATAGGCTTGATGAACGAGCTGAAGAAGATAAAGGATGTGATGAAAAAGGTTGTGCCCTCAGCCCCTGATGAGGTGCTGCTCGTCCTTGATGGCAGTACCGGACAGAATGCTTTTGAACAGGCAAAGCAGTTCTCCGCAGTGACTCCCATCTCCTCACTCGCTATCACCAAACTTGACGGAACGGCAAAGGGTGGGGTAGTCATAGGCATAAGCGACCAGCTCAAGGTGCCAGTGAAATACATAGGACTGGGCGAGTCAATAGATGCCTTGCAGTTGTTCAACAAAAAGCAGTTCGTAGACTCATTATTTGAGAAGAAATGAAAGAAGGACATGTAGACGTGATAACGATGGGATGTTCGAAGAATCTCGTAGACAGCGAATCCCTCATACGTATGTTTGAAAAGGACGGCTATAAATGCACGCACGACCCCAAGCGCGTAAGCGGAGAGGTGGTAGTGGTGAATACCTGTGGCTTCATAGAAGATGCCAAGCAGGAAAGCATAGACATGATACTCGAGTTGGCCAAGGCCAAGGAAGAGGGAAAGATTGGGCAGCTGTATGTCATGGGATGTCTGTCGGAGCGTTACCGCAAGGAGTTGGAAGAAGAGATACCACAAGTAGACAAGTATTATGGCAAGTTTGACTTCAAGAATCTCATCAAAGACCTCGGCCCATGCCGGAAGCGGCCTTCCACCTCATCCCCATGCCGCACTACGCCCAGGCACTACGCTTATCTGAAGATAAGTGAGGGGTGTGACAGGCATTGCGCCTATTGCGCCATACCTATAATCACGGGCAAGCATGTCAGCAGACCCGAGGCCGAGATACTCAATGAGGTACGTGAACTCGTGGCCAATGGCGTGAAGGAATTTCAGATTATAGCTCAGGAATTGACATATTATGGCGTGGATATTGACGGGAAGCGACATATAGCGGAACTCATAGACCATATTGCCGGCATAGAGGGTGTGGAATGGATAAGGCTGCACTATGCTTACCCCAATCAGTTCCCATTAGACCTACTTGATGTCATCAACAAACGTGACAACGTGTGCAAATACCTTGACATAGCACTCCAGCATGTCTCTGACAACATGCTGGAACGTATGCACAGGCACGTATCAAAGAAGGAGACACTGGAGTTGATACATGAAATCCGCCGTCGAGTGCCTGGCATAACGCTCCGCACCACGCTGATGGTAGGATTCCCTGGTGAGACAGAAGATGACTTCAAGCAACTCATGGACTTCGTGCGTGAGGAGCGGTTTGAGCGCATGGGAGCCTTCGCCTACTCAGAGGAGGACGGAACATACAGTGCCAAACACTATAATGATGACGTGCCCGAAGAGGTGAAACAAGCAAGGCTTGACAAGATAATGGCCATTCAGCAGCAGATAAGTACGGAGATTGAGGCCGCAAAGGTAGGAACAACGCTCAAAGTCATTGTAGACAGGAAAGAAGGCGACTACTACATCTGTCGGTCTGAGTGCAGTTCACCTGAGGTAGACCCAGAGGTGCTTGTCAAGGCCGATGGCAAGAGATTGCAGACAGGAAGTTTTCATGATGTCCATATCTATGACAGTGATGAGTTTGACCTGTATGGAGAAGTCGTGAAATAGGCTACACTGTACTAAAAAGTTGCATACTTAATACCCATATATATCTAATGAACAACAAGGAGTTTATCATAGAACTATCACAGCGTACTGGCTATAATATAGACAGCACGCAGAAACTTGTCCGCAGCATAGTAGAGGCAATAGCATCAAGATTTGACGAGGGCGAGAGAGTGGAAATTCCAGACTTCGGATATTTTGAGGTGTGCAACAGAAGGGAGCGTATCGTTGTCAACCCTGCCAATGGGCAGCGTATGATAGTACCTCCAAAACTGGTATTGGTATTCAAGTCTTACCTGTCGGGCGCGAACAGATCAGTAGGTCATGACATGGTAAGGCTCCCTGCCATACTCGGCAAGATAGTAGACGACTATGGACTTACAGAACATGACGCTGATGACTTTGGTAAACAGATGTTCGCGGTAGTGTCTGACGGTCTGGCATCAGACGGCATAGTAAAAGTGAAGGGACTGGGAACCTTCAAGTCGCATACGGCTTCAACTGCTGATAAGGCGGTGATGGGAGACGGCGATGCACAGTCGAAGGCAGACAAGGTGATATTTACCCCAGAAACATTGTTGCGTGATAGGGTGAACAGTCCTTTTGCACAGTTTGAAAGTGTGCCGCTTAATGACGGAGTGGACTTCTCTGCAATAGACAATGCTGTGGATGATACCATGGAAACACAATTGCCCGAAACGGATGCCACTGACTTGGAAAATACGGAGGGAGAGTCGGAGGAGGAGACCACTGCTGGTACATATAATAGTGACGATGACAAAGCCATAGAGGCAGAAAACCATGACGCTGAAGATAAAGAGCTTATTACAGGCTCTGAGGACAAAGGCAGTGAAAGCGTGGAGGTGAGTCATAACGAGGATGATTCAGAAGAATTGCCACAGATTGATGATACCGCCAGTGACAACATGCCACATTCTTCAAATGAGAATGGTAAGGCAGACATCAATATAAATGAAGCTATGATTGTAAATGATAAGCAGCAACCAGTGACTTCGGAAAAAGACAAGAATGCCAATATACTCGAGCAGACTATTGATGAGTTGCAGGAGAAAAACGTCATACTGAAACAAGAGAATTTCGATGTCAAAAATGAGAACCGCAAGCTGAAGAACAGTGTAAGCAAACTGAACAAGAAACTGCTCTATCGTAATGTGGCTTGCGCCGTGTTGTCTGTATTGTGCATCGTGATGGCGGCATATTTCGTGATAGGTTATTTCAACAAGTCTATAACGCTTTTGCCTACAACGGAGGAAGATCTCATACATGCTGAAAACATGGCAGCTATAGCTGACAGTGTGAAACAGGTGGAGAACGAGATAAAGGGCAATGTCGTAAAACACGACTCTGTGAAGCGTGTGAAAGCAACGCCTCCATCACATGAAAAGAATGAGGACAAAGATATAAAGATAAAGTCTGACGCGAAGGCTGTGAGCGCGAAAGCGATAAGTGAGAAAGAGTCTTTCGCGCAGTATGAAGATGACCCTCGTGTGAGGACAGGTGCTTACAGGATAGTAGGTGTGGCTAAGACGGTGACACTGGCTGAAGGACAAACCATAGAGTCGGTTAGTAAGACTTACCTCGGGCCAGGCATGGAATGCTATGTGGAAGCTATCAACAGCAAGGGACTGAAACCTGGTGACAAAGTGAAAATACCTGCATTGGAACTGAAAAGGGCCAAAAAGCAGAAATAAGCGAATACAAACTAAAAAAGGTATATAGCTGCATCTACAACCCTAAAAGCAGGATAAAAAGTAGCGCTTCCTCTGTGTGCAGATGTGGCTATAATAAGACAAATATTATGATAATAGATTTTTCGGATTTAAACCCACAAGAAATACATGGATTCAAAGGTGGGCATGGCTTACTGACCGCGCGTAACTATGTTGACAACAACTGCAAGATAATGAAGCATGTCCTTGCTCCTGGAGCATCTACAGGTCTGCACAGACATGAGGGCAATTGTGAGATAGTGTTCATCCTGAAGGGTGAGGCGACTGTACATTATGACGGGCATGAAGAAATAGTGCATGAAGGACAGGTGCATTATTGTCCGATGTCTCATGAACACTATATGGAGAACAAAACGAGCGGAGACCTTGTGTATTTCGCAGTAGTTCCAGAATTGCGCTAAATAGTTTGTCAGCATGATGTGCTGGCAAAGAGCGTCATTATTTTAATGATTGACTTTGTCAGTCAGAAACAGAAATTGAAACAAAGAAAATGTCAAGAAAGAAAAAACCGTTACCTATATTAGAGAATGTGACAATAAGCGGAGTGGCGGCTGAAGGCAAATCAATAGCACGTGTTGACGACATGGTGGTATTTGTGCCTTTTGCTGTTCCGGGAGATGTCGTTGACTTGCAGGTAAAACGGAAAAAGCACCACTATTGTGAGGCGGAAGTGATAAGATTTGTCAAGAAAAGCGACCTCCGCGTGGAACCTAAGTGCTCACATTTCGGAGTTTGTGGTGGTTGCAAGTGGCAAAATCTGCCGTACTCCGAACAACTCAAGGCCAAACAGCAGCAAGTAGAGGACCAGCTTCGGCGCATAGGCAAAGTAGAACTGCCACAAGTCAATGACATCCTCGGCTCTGAACAGATATTCTGCTACCGAAACAAACTTGAGTTCGGTTGCTCAAACAAGCGTTGGCTTACAAAAGAAGAAGTGGCTTCTGGCGCACAGTTCAGCGTCATGGATGCAATAGGATTTCATATCACAGGCGCATTTGACAAGATTCTACCCATAGACAAATGCTGGCTTATGGATGACCTGCACAACAAGATACGCAATGAGGTGCGAGACTATGCCTTGGAGCATGGCATCACATTCTTTGACTTGCGTGCGCAGATGGGGCTTTTGCGTGACATGATGATAAGAAACTCCAACACGGGAGAGTGGATGGTGCTCATTCAGTTTCATTTTGAGAAAGCTGAGGACAAACAGACCGCAGAGGGCTTACTGAAGCACATTGGCGACAAATTCCCAGAGATAACGTCATTACTCTATGTTGACAACCAAAAGTGCAATGACACGTTTGGAGATTTGCCCGTGGTGGTATTCAAAGGTAATGATCACATCTTTGAGACAATGGAGGGTCTGAAGTTCAAGGTGGGGCCTAAGAGTTTCTATCAGACCAATACGCTGCAAGCATATCATCTGTACAGTGTGGCACGCGAATTAGCCTGTCTCAGTGGCAAGGAGATGGTGTATGACCTATATACAGGAACGGGTACGATAGCTAACTTCGTGGCACGCAACGCATCAAAGGTTGTGGGCATAGAGTATGTGCCAGAGGCGATAGAAGATGCTAAGGTGAACTCGGAAATCAATGGCATTGCCAACACTGTGTTCTATGCAGGAGACATGAAGGATATTCTTACCGATTCGTTCATAGCAGAACATGGCAGACCAGATGTGATAATAACCGATCCACCACGTGCCGGCATGCATCCCGATGTCGTAGACACCATCCTTCGGGCCAATCCAGAGCGTATAGTGTACGTTAGTTGCAATCCTGCCACCCAAGCTCGTGACCTCGCTCTCATGGACGGGCAGTATAGGGTGCAGGAAGTACAACCTGTGGATATGTTCCCTCATACACCGCATGTGGAGAATGTGGTGTTGTTGATGCGTAGGTGACGCACAGGCAATAGACTGACAGCATACACGCAAAGGTTTTTATGTTGTCAGTCTATTGATGAATACAATATATTATTGAAAAAATTTATTACTGACCAAATAATGACACTTATTAAATGTACGGCCGTGGCCATGCTTGCACTGACGGGCATCTGCGGCATCTCACAAGCTCAGACAAGTGAGAAAAAAATAAAAGTCGTCAACGACATTAAACTTAGTGGCTACATCATGTCACAGTATCAGTATTCCGACCAGAAAGATGCGGAGAGCAATTCGTTTGGTATCAGAATGGTGCGTCTGGCAATGGACGGAAAGTTCTTTAATGACTTCTATTGGAAAATGCAGGTGCAGCTTAATGGCAATACGTCAAACTTAGGCAACTCTCCACGTATCGTAGACGCTTTCGCTGAGTGGCAGAAATATACGGCTGCACGTGTGAAGATAGGACAATTTAAGCGGCCATTCACATTTGAGAACCCCATGCACCCGATAGAGCAGGGATTTATGAGCTACAGCCAGAACGTATCTAAATTGGCCGGATTCTCAGACCGGGTAGGAGAGCATGCCTCAAATGGCCGCGACATAGGTCTGCAACTTCAGGGAGACTTCCTGCCAAATGCCTCAGGTCGCAACCTCATGCACTATCAGGTAGGTGTATTCAATGGCCAAGGCATAAATCATAAAGACGTAGACCAGCGTAAGGACGTCATTGGCGGCTTGTGGGTAATGCCTGTGGATGGCATGCGTATAGGTGCGTTCGGATGGACTGGCTCTTATGCACGTAAGGGTACATGGACTGAAAATGGCGAGACGCACAGTGGCGTGCGGAGTCTCAGTCGCAACCGTTATGCCTTCAGTGCTGAGTATGCCAAGGATGACTGGACATTCAGAAGTGAGTATATTCACAGTCAGGGACTATCTTTCAAGACAACATACCAGAAAGATACAGATACAAAAGACTGTTCCATTAACGAGGCTGCTGGCGATAAAGCTGACGGCTACTATGCCTTGCTCATAGCTCCTGTGGTGAAGAATAAGGTGCATGTGAAAGGCCGTTACGACCTCTATCGGCCAAGAGCAGAGTGGGGCACGGCAAAAACCTTCTATGAGGTAGGAGCAGACTATTGCATAGCAAAGAACATAAAGTTCAATATAGAGTATGCTTTCGTTAATGACCGCTCCTTAGAAAAGCACAACTATAATATGGTGGATGTGGAAGTGGATGTAAGGTTCTGACTTTGCAATTCTGTATAATGATAATGCCGCCGCTGAAGTGTGACCTAAAGGTTGTCACTTCAGCGGCGGCATTATCGTTTTGTCGTAGTTTCTCAATGGAGTGTTACTTGGTCATGTCAAAGCCTACTCTGACACCATCATAATTTTTACTTATATCCCCAATGACATTAACGGTCTCATTTCCGCTCATGGATGACAGCGTCTGGATGAGAGAGAGTATTTTCTTTGACTCAAACAGTATGCCGATACCATCGGTATTCTTCTTTGCGTAGCCCGTGAAACTGAGCAGAAGCCCAGTGAGCTTGAGCTGGCAAGAGCTTTCATCGAAAGTGTATTTTCCTGTCATCTGTTTGCCATCGATTTTTGCAGAGTAAGTGCCATCCTCATTGAAGGTGATGTAAGTGTTGGATGATGTGAATCCAAATTTTGAGTACTGCGTGGCAAGTTTCTCTTTAATCTGTGTAGCGGCAATCTCACCTCCAGCCTTTGCTAAAGCATTGTCGCTTGTAAATGCACAACCAGGCCCCTTATATTTCCATGTACCGACAAGCTGTTTGGCGGTGAGTTTGTTTGTGCCCAAAACACTGCCTATAACGTTTCCGATAGTGTTAGCTGAAGAAGCAGCTCCTATGATACCGCCAAGGATGCTTCCATTTGAATTTGATATTGCAGAACCAGAACCAATGGCTCCACAACCCGAAAGTAGTGCGATGCATGAAGCAACAGCGACGCACACAAATGTCTTTTTCATCTTTTCTCTAAATTATATTTTGACTGTTGTTCTTAATATATTCTATTGTTTATGCACTTTGTCATATTTGTGCTTACGTCCTTGCATGGATATTCATGCGTTAGACTACATGTTATGCAGATAACGTATGTGTTTTATAGCGCAAGATTCCATGCCGTACTCTCATATTAGACAATATAAATGGTGAAAGGTTTATTGCCAGAGCTGTTTTTCCTGAAAATATGCAGACCAATGTCCTTATGATACTTTATAGAGTATGTCAATATTATATACATATAAAGAAGCGACAAGTGATGTGCTTGCCGCTTCTTTATTGATAGTATTTTCTGAGTACATCCGTAACAGATGCTTGTTATCAGTTGTTGACACTTCCACCGACAATGTCAAGAAGCTCATTAGTAATAGCTTGCTGACGGCCCTTATTGTACTGCAAGTTGAGCTCTTTAAGAAGTTCGTCAGCATTATCAGTGGCCGTCTGCATAGCCACCATTCGGGCTGCATGCTCACTGGCATTGCTGTCAAGTAGGGCAGTATAAACCATGAGATTCAATTCTTGAGGAATAAGTTGACACAAAACGCTCTCAATGTCAGGCTCGACAATGAAATTATCGTTGAGCGGCTTAACTTGTACCTCCTCTTCATCCTTCTTCTCACGGTTCTTCCGCAAATACTCTTGCGCTTTCTCAGATGTTATCGTCGACTTCAAATCCCTCTCACTGTCTGACATGAAACTGTCTGATATGTCGATAGGGAGAAATACTCTGCACTGAAGAATTTGTGAGCCAGCACTCTTGAAATGATGATAGATGAGTTCAGCCTTATCAATCTCTCCATTCAAGTATTTTCTGCACAAATCTTCTGCAATAGCCTGACATCCTTGTGGGTTTGGCTTATCAGCAAGAGACGTGTAGTCGCCACTGACAGACAAACCAAGTTTCGTCACTTTCTCTGCGATTTTTCTCCCTATAGGATAAATAAGGAAAGAGGTAACTCCTTGAGCCTTGTACTCGTCAATGGTCTGCTCCATCTTCTTTATAACATTGTTGTTGAAGCCACCACACAGACTGCTGTTGCTCGTGAATACTACTAACGCTACGACCTTGACACTTTTGTGTGGCAATGTCAGTGGCGTGTCAATATCTGGCATGGCAGCAAGAAATGACTTCAATATATGCTCCAGACTATTCTCATACGGCAACATGTTTGTGATGAGAGCCTGTGCATGATGCAATTTAGAAGAAGCAACCATCTTCATGGCACTCGTTATCTTACGAGTGCTGTTGACGGAGACAATTCTATCTTTAGTTTCTTTAAGTGACGGCATAAGCTATTACTTTTTATACTGACCTGCGATATCGGCCATAGTGTCAGTCAGCACTTTTATAGTGCTGTCATCTATCTTGCCAGATGCGAGGTAGTCGATGACATCCTTATGTGTCGTGCGCATCTTGTCGAGGAATGTATTCTGACATTCTATGACTTTCTCCACTGGCACGTTACGCATAAGGCCATGTATACCACAATAGAGTATGGCTATCTGCTCACCTACGGGCATAGGGCTATACTGTGGCTGTATCAACAGTTGGTTATTCTTACGTCCACGGTCTATAGTCATGGCGGTCACGGCATCCATGTCGCTTGAGAATTTTGAGAAAGCTTCAAGCTCGTGATACTGCGCCATGTCTATCTTCAGTGTACCTGCAACTTTCTTCATACTTTTTATCTGTGCAGATCCACCTACGCGGCTTACAGATATACCTACATTAATGGCTGGGCGGAAACCCTGATTGAATAAATCAGTCTCAAGGTAAATCTGGCCATCAGTAATCGAAATCACATTTGTAGGTATGTATGCCGACACGTCACCAGCTTGTGTCTCAATGATAGGCAAGGCCGTAAGTGAGCCACCACCCTTGACATGGCCTTTCATGCAATCAGGTAAATCGTTCATGTTCTCGGCCACTTCCTGCTGGTCGTTGATACGTGCGGCACGTTCAAGGAGACGGCTGTGAAGGTAGAACACATCACCAGGATAAGCCTCACGGCCTGACGGGCGTCGCAGAATCAATGATACCTCACGATATGCTACGGCCTGTTTTGACAAGTCGTCATATACTACGAGTGCCGAGAATCCGCGGTCGCGGAAATACTCACCGATGGCGGCACCTGCAAATGGTGCATAGTACTGCATGGCAGCAGGGTCGGCAGCAGTAGCACTGACAATGATAGTGTATGGCAATGCTCCATGCTCTTTAAGATTCTCAACCAATGCCGCTACTGTTGACGCTTTCTGTCCGATGGCTACATATATACAGTATACAGGTTTTCCTGCCTCATAGAAACTCTTCTGGTTTATGATAGTATCTATTGCAATTGCAGTCTTTCCTGTCTGGCGGTCACCGATGATGAGCTCACGCTGTCCGCGGCCAATAGGAATCATTGAGTCTACGGCTTTCAGACCTGTCTGTAATGGTTCCTTTACTGGCTGACGATATATCACTCCTGGGGCCTTGCGGTCAAGAGGCATCTCAAAAGCACCTGTAAGGTCAATGTCGCCCTTTCCGTCAATAGCTTCACCAAGGGGATTTATGACACGGCCTAACATATTGTCATTGACTCGTATGCTGGCTATGCGCTTTGTCCGCTTTACGCGCATTCCCTCCTTGATACCTGAAGTGGGGCCGAGGAGTACACATCCGACATTATCTTCCTCAAGGTTCATGACGATAGCCATGGTGCCATTCTCAAACTCAAGAAGCTCATTGGCCTCGGCATTGCGCAGTCCATAGATACGTGCCACACCATCGCTTACCAGCAATACTGTGCCGACCTCATCAAACTGTGCCTTGTCATTGATGCCTCTCAGTTGTTCAAGAAGAACCGTTGAGACTTCACTTGGTTTTATTTTGTCTGACATATTGATTTAAATTAATTGATAGTGCGGTGAAGTCACCGCGTCAAGATGTTATTTCAGTTGGGCGAGGATAGCATTGAGCTTTGACTTGACACTTGCATCCATTCTATAAGTATCATACTCAAGGATGAATCCACCTATTATGTCTGGGTCAATATCAGTCGCAAACTCCACACTACCATTAGTCTGGCTTCCAACCAATTGTCTGAGGCGTGACTCTACTTGTGGAGTCGGTGCCGTGGCTGTCACGAGTCTTGCACGAATCAAGTTATTCTGCTTCCTGTATAAGTCAACAAATGAGTTGGCAATGAATTGCATGGCTTTCTCACGACCTTCATCAAGCACAAGCTCTATAAACTTTATAGTGAGTTCACTGGGGGTATTGCCAACTGCAGCCCGCAGTATGTCGCGCTTCTGAGTTCTTGAGATCATGGGATTGTCTATGGTAGTCCTCAAATCTGGTACATTGGAGAAACTCGCAGCCATGGCTTGCATCTCCTCATATACCTTATCTGAGACTTTTGACTCTACACTCGCCTTAAGCAAGGCTCGCGCATAACGCACCGATATTAATCCTAAA
Organism: Prevotella sp.; assembly: GCA_022775985.1. Taxonomy (GTDB): domain Bacteria; phylum Bacteroidota; class Bacteroidia; order Bacteroidales; family Bacteroidaceae; genus Prevotella. The sequence continues at coordinate 9,533 of JALFIM010000074.1, read as the reverse complement.
TCCATATCAACCACTTGTTTATTTATTGTTGGAAGAAGTGACTTCGTCCAGCATTATATCTATATAATCCATTTGTGCCTTGTCGGTGCTGAGTTTTTGCTTCAGTACTTTCTCAGACACTTCAACGCTCAACAGGGCCACCTGCTTACGGATGTCACTGATGGCAGCCTTCTTCAGACTTTCTATCTCAGCTTTTGCCTCATTGATAATCCGTGCGCTTTCTTCTCTGGCCTTGTTCTGAGCGTCCTCTACAATTGCATCGCGAGTAGCGGCTGCCTCTTTGAGAATGGCAGCCTGCTTGTCGCGTGCTTCTTGAAGAATGGATTCACCTTCTTGCTTGATGTTCCCAAGACGCGCCGAAGCATCCTGAGCCTTGCGTAGACTCTCGACGATGAAATTCTTGCGCTTCTCCACCGTGCCTATGATGGCAGGAAAACCGAATTTGGACAGCACAAAGAATACCACAATGAATGCTATAAGCATCCAAAACAGTAATCCAAAGTCAGGAGTCAATATTGATGGTAATTTACTGAAATCCATTCGTGTTTAATTTCAAACAAACTTCTTTTTATAAGACCTTATAGCTACTGCTGGGGTACTTATTTGATAAGGAATGCACATGCAGCGATAGCAAACAGTGCGCAACCCTCTACGAAAGCGGAAGTAAGAATCATGTTCTGGAAAACCTTGCTTGCAGCTTCGGGCTGACGTGCAACCGCATCACATGCGCTTCCACCGATTTTACCAATACCCAGACCTGCACCAATTGTTGCAATACCTGCTCCCAGACCGCAGCCCAGCTGTGCCAGACCCTCAGCGGCCAAAAGTGATGAAATAATCATAATCCTTAAATTTTAATTTTGTTATCGTTAATTATTTTCGATTGATTTTAATATTTATGCACACGCATCAACTTCATTGACGTGAGGCACTATGTATATAAGTGACAATGTCCTGTCAAGCTTCAGCTTCTTCGTCCTTATGAGCAAGTCCGATGAACACAGCACTAAGCATTGTGAACACGTATGCTTGCACGAATGCCACAAGGAATTCAAGGCAGTTCATGAACAGCAGCATTACTGCGCTCAAGAGGTTCAAACCTATACCCATGCCCGTTCCGAGAGACCATCCGAGGAATATCACGCATGTGAAACTCAGAATTATAGCATGACCTGCCATCATGTTGGCGAACAGACGAACCATGAGAGCGAATGGCTTAGTGAACACACCAAACAACTCTATGAAAGGCATCAGTGGGATAGGGGCTTTCAAGAATACTGGCACATTTGGCCAAAAGATGTCTTTCCAATACTCCTTGTTGCCGAACAAGTTTATTGCGAGCATAGTACACAACGCGAGGAAGAATGTCACATTTATGTTTCCAGTCACGTTTGCACCACCAGGGAATATCGGCAACAGCCCCAATAAGTTGGTAGTGAGGATGAAGAAGAAAACTGTGAGCAGATATGGAGCGTAAGGCTTGAAATGCTTTTCTCCTATAGAACTCTTTATCACATCGTCATATATGGTCATGACTATCATCTCCATCGCTCCTACGAAACCACTTGGCACATCTTTCTTCTCGTCATGTCGTTTGTACCAGCATGCACAAGATAAGAACACCGTTATCAGCACAAGTACTACAATCCATATTTGCGCTACGGTCTTAGTTATGCTGAGGTCAATCGGTCTGACTGTTGAGCCGTCGGGGAGTTTCTCATATATCTTCCCATGATTGGCAGGGTCAAAGAAGAACTTCCCAGGCAGACTGTCAGCCGTGCCGAAAAACCATTCGCCATTGTCTGCGCTACGCACGATGATAGGCAAAGGTATGCTCAAGCTCTTGCCGTTATAGGATACGATATGCCACTCATAGGAGTCAGACAAGTGTTCAAGGACAATCTCGGGGATGTCGAGTTTATCACCGTCTTGCTTTCCATCAGTCGCAAATACCGATGTTGACAGTGCCATGAACAACATGAGTAGCAATAAAGACCTAAATCGTTTCATTCCAAATAAAAAATTTATTTTTCATTATCATTATGTGAGTGTGAAACACGTGAGAAGAACCATGAATGATGAACCAGCATAGCAGCATAGAATGCCAGAAACACCAGACAGTATTCAAGCATGGCATCACGTCCTACAACAAGGTAACACCCTGTAAGGGCAACAAGCGCAAGCAACATCCTGAATCCAGAGACGGCGGTGAAGAAATTAATAAGGCTGTCGGCATGTTTCTCTGCGACAATACGCCAAACCAATGCTTCCACAGACTCTATACCAAAGGAAAACACAAGGCTTACTATCAATGGGGATATAAGCCCCTCTATATTCGCACCGAACTGTAAGGCCAATACGATGACAGCCATTATGGCAAATATTATTGCCGACTGTTTGATATACCTACGATACTCCTTGTGTATGTCTACCATATCTGTATCTAAATTTATGCTTGTTATGCTCTCGCGTCAATTATCTGAACTATTTATATCATGCCTCATCCACGACCCATAAGTTGTGAATGAGGATTGTAGTCAGACCTCGACGCAAATGTCAACATTGTTCTTACGCACTTCCACAAACCCACGGATGACATTCAATACATGCTCGCCATCGGAGTCTTGATATACGACTTCTCCATTGCTGAGTGAGGAGATTATCGGGGCATGATCTTGCAATATCTCGAACTGGCCACTTATGCCAGGAACGATTACTTTCTCCACCATACCCTGATATTCCACCTTTGCAGGAGAGACGATTTTCAATTCCAATCCCATAAGCCGTTGATTTAAGAGTCAGCATTTGCGGCCTCAAGCAGTTTCTTGCCCTTGGCGATAGCATCTTCTATTGTGCCTACATTAAGGAAAGCCTGTTCGGGCAGGTCATCCACCTCACCGTCAAGTATGGCGTTGAATCCTTTTATGGTATCCTCTATTGGAACCATTACTCCAGGAAGTCCAGTAAACTGTTCTGCTACGGCAAATGGCTGCGAGAGGAATCTTTGCACCCTACGGGCGCGGTTGACAGTGAGCTTATCTTCATCAGAGAGCTCATCCATACCAAGAATTGCGATGATGTCCTGCAGCTCCTTGTAGCGTTGGAGAATCTCTTTTACGCGTTGAGCACACTCATAGTGCTCCTTGCCTACAATCAGAGGGTCGAGTATTCGTGAGGTAGAGCCCAGCGGGTCTACAGCAGGATAAATACCAAGCTCGGTAATCTTTCTGCTCAACTCCGTCGTCGCATCCAGATGCGTGAACGTCGTCGCAGGAGCAGGGTCGGTAAGGTCATCGGCTGGAACATAAACGGCTTGTACTGAAGTGATGGAGCCGTTCTTTGTAGATGTGATACGCTCCTGCATCTGTCCCATCTCGCTTGCAAGTGTAGGCTGATAACCTACAGCCGAAGGCATACGCCCTAAAAGAGCCGACACCTCAGAGCCTGCCTGTGTGAAACGGAAGATGTTGTCAATGAAGAACATGATGTCAGCAGCCTCACCGTTTGCTCCACCATGGTCACGGAACTCCTCGGCTACGGTCAGACCCGACAAAGCTACTGAGGCACGTGCTCCTGGCGGCTCGTTCATCTGTCCATATACGAGCGTTGCCTGACTTTTCTTCAATTCCTCAGGGTCAACGAGCGACAAATCCCATTTGCCTTCCTCCATGGCCTTCTTGAATTTCTCTCCATATTTTATAACGCCAGACTCAAGCATGTCTCGTATAAGGTCGTTGCCCTCACGTGTACGCTCACCGACACCGGCGAATACGGAGTAGCCGTTGTGCTCAAAAGCGATATTACGGATCAGCTCTTCGATGAGGACGGTCTTGCCGACGCCTGCACCGCCGAAAAGACCGATCTTGCCGCCCTTGGCGTAAGGCGTCATCAGGTCAATGACCTTGATGCCGGTTTCCAGCACCTCCCCGGCGGGGACAACGTCGATGAAGTCCGGCGCGCGGTGGTGGATCGGCCAGCGGTCGGCGGCGGGGATCGGACCGGCGCGGTCGATCGGCTCGCCGGTAACGTTGATCATGCGGCCGAGCATGCCCTCGCTGGCCGGAACGGAGATCGGCGCGCCGGTATCTACGGCTTCCATGCCGCGGGACATGCCGTCCGTAGGGGACATGGAGATGCAGCGCACCGCGCCTTTTCCGAGCTGCTGCAGGCATTCCAGCACATGAACGCTGCCGTTGATGGTGACCTCGACGGCGTGGAAAATATCCGGGACGGTGCTGTGTTCCGGGAACTGCACGTCCACGACGGGGCCGCTGACACGGGATATGGTACCAATATTTCCGGCAGACATAAGCTATTCTCCTTGCTGCAGATTGCCGGAGGCAATCTCAATGACGCTGGCGGTGACGTCCGCCTGCCTCCGGCGGTTGATGGTGGTTTCCAGCCTGGCGGCGGATTCCGCCGCGCTGTCGCAGGCGGAACGCATAGCCATAAGCGTGGCGGCCTGCGCGCCGGAAGCGTTGTCAAGCGCTGCGGCGAATACTTCGTTGTTCAGGCAGGTGAGCGCGAGCCGCGCGCCGATGACGGCGGGACTCGGCAGATACAAAATGCCGTTTGGATTCGCGGTTTTGCACTCGTCCGCGTCGGGCAGAATCTGCCGGTCGGTCGGCTCCTGAATGAGCATATTGCGGTAGCGCTGGTATATGAGGCGCACCCGATTTACCGCGCCCGAGGCGTAGAGCTTTTCCAGACGCTCGCAGAGCGCGTGCGTCTCTTCGTAATCCGGCACATCGGAGAGAAGGAACTCCTCATAGTCGAACGAGCGTTCGCGCAGATAGGCGCTCGCCTTGCGGCTGCACGAAATGATGTGCGGCGTTTCGCTCTCGAGAGCGAGCGCCCGATCCATGAAGCGAAAAAGCTCAGCGTTGAATCCTCCGCAAAGCCCGCGGTTGCTGCCGAAAAGGACAAGACAGTTTTTCTGCGAGATATTATCCGTTTCACGGCAGATCCCAATCCGGCCGAGCAGCGCGAGCATATCGGTGCTGCCGTCGGCATAGGAGGCGAACTCTTCGCGAACCCTGTTCACACGGGAATATTTGATCGTGGCGGCGGTGCGCATCGCCTCGGCAAGCTGGCCGGTGGCGCGGATGCTCTTCAGCCGCTTTCTGAGCTGCTGCAGTCCTGCCATCAGAGCGCCTCCGCAAACGCACGGAGCGCGGCATTGAGCGCAGCTCTGGTATCATTGTCGAGCTTCCTGCCGGTTTTGAGCGTTTCGGTGAGAGCCGGCTCTCTCGCGATGAACCACGAGAAAAGCTGAGACGAAAAGTCGTTGAGATGATCCGCTTCCACCTTATCGGCGTAGCCGCCGGCCACGGCGAAGATGAGCAGCGCCTGCTGCCAGTCGGGCAGGGGAGAGAAGCGGTCCTGCCGGAGAGCGGCCATCATTTTGGCGCCGGCAGCAAGGGTCCTGCGCGTCGCCTCATCCAGATCGGAGCCGAACTGCGTGAAGGAGGCAAGCTCGCGGTATTGGGCAAGGCCGGTGCGCAGCGAGGAGGCGACCTGCTTCATGAGCTTTGTCTGTGCCGCGCCTCCGACACGCGAGACCGAGAGACCGACGTTGACCGCCGGACGCTGGCCTTCGTTGAAGAGGTCGGCTTCGAGGAAGATCTGACCGTCGGTGATGGAAATAACGTTCGTCGGGATGTAGGCAGAGATATCGCCCGCCTGTGTTTCGATCACGGGAAGCGCCGTAACGCTGCCGCCGCCGGCCTCGGCGTTGATCCGGGCGGCACGCTCGAGCAGGCGGGAATGCAGATAGAAGATATCGCCGGGGTACGCTTCGCGTCCGGACGGGCGGTGCAGCAGCAGAGAAAGCTCGCGGTACGCAACGGCGTGCTTGGAGAGATCGTCGTATACGATCAGCACGTCGCGGCCCTTGTACATGAAATACTCGCTCATCGCCGCGCCGGCAAACGGCGCAATATACTGGAGCGACGCGGAGTCGGACGCCGTGGCGCACACGATCGTTGTATACTCCATCGCGCCGGCGGCTTCCAGCCGCGCGGCGATCTCCGCGACGGCGGCGCGCTTTTGCCCGATGGCGACATAAATGCAGAGGACGTCCTGCCCCTTCTGCGCGAGGATCGCGTCAATGGCGATGGAGGTTTTGCCGGTCTGGCGGTCGCCGATGATAAGCTCGCGCTGGCCGCGGCCGATGGGTACGAGCGCGTCGATCGCCTTGATGCCGGTGTGCAGCGGCACGGAGACCGACTGCCGATCGGGAATGGCAGGTGCCTGAAATTCGATGGGGCGGGTCTCGGTGCTCCAGATGCGGCCCCGGCCGTCAATGGGCTTGCCGAGAGCGTCCACAACGCGGCCGAGCATCGCTTCGCCGACAGGAACGCTTGCCATCTTGTTCAGACGGCGTACACGGCTGTAGCTGTCCACATGGTCGTAGCGGCCGAAGATAATGCAGCCGACGCGGTCGGCCTGCATATCCATGACCATGCCGCGCTCACCGTTGACAAACTCGACCACCTCGCCGTACATGATGTCGGCGAGACCGTCCATCCAGCAGATGCCGTCCGACACACTGAGCACACGGCCGACCTGAAACACATCGATGCCGAGCTTCATATGACGCACGGCGTCAAGCATGCCGGCGCGGATGGATTCGGCATCCGTCTCGGTGAGAGGGCGGTCGTTGAGCGCTTTGCCGAGACGGTAGAGCTTGTTGGATATGGTGTAGTCGTAGATCGTGTCGCCGATGCGGAGCTGAAGCCCGCCGATCAGTTCTTCGTTCTGCCGCACCCAGAAGGAGATCTTTCCCCCAACGGCGGCAACAAGCGCTTCCGAGCGCGTACGCACCTTTTCCACAAGATCGTCGGAAAGTGCGGCGGAGGAGGTGAGCGTCACATACAGCACACCTTTGCGGGAGAGGTAGGAAACGTCGCCGGGCGTCAGATGAATCTGCGCGAGAATCTGCTCCACCGCCTCGTACTGACGGGCGCGTTTGGACGCCTGATACTCTTCCGAGCGCATATACTGCTCAGCGAGAGAGAGAACCTGCTCAATGATCCGCGTGCGGGTCGTGAAGAGCATTTCACGGCGCTGATCGGCGGCGTCCGCCTCATACTGCGCCTCGATCTCGGCAAGGGCGGCCTTTTCGGCGTCCTCCGCCGCGGCCAGCTCGGACTGCAGCGCCGTATCGTCCGGCGCGGCGATCTCCGGCAGCGGTTCGGGGGTGAACGGCGCTTCCGCCTCGTCCAGCTCGCGCGCAATCCGCTCCCGGCGGGAGCGAAAGATCTTCCCAATGGTTTTCCGCCCGAAAAGATAAATGAGCCCCGCAAGGATCAGAAGATTGATAATGGCATATACAAAACGCATAATCATTTCGTCCTGTTCATAGCAGCTTTCGCAGGATCACCGGCGGTGAGGTGCTCCATATCGGCATAGGGCGCCGCGACCGTTTCTGCGTCCACGGCGGAGTGGCGGTCATTCTGCCAATGCTGCAGATGGTTTACGAGATCGAGCGCCAGATTGGAGAGCAGCGGCTCCAGCTCGCGGGAGATGCGGACGGATTCCTCGGCGAGCGCGGCGCGGTTTTCCTCGAGCCGCTGCGCGGTCTCGGCGCGCTTTTCCGCCGTCCGGTGGAGAAGCTCCTCGTGCGCGCTCTCGAGCGCCGCGGTGTCGGACTGGCGCAGCTGCGCCGCTTGCGCGGCGCGCTCCTCCGCCAGAGAGCGCATTTTCGCTTCATACTCTGCGTGCGCCTGCTCCTTTGCCTTGCGTGCGGCCTCGATCTTCGCATTGCGTGCGTCCATGAAGGTCAGCATCGGCTGAAAGAGCAGTTTTTTCAAAATGAGCACCAGCGCGAGAAAGCATAGAACCGTCCATACGATGAGAGATGGTTCGATCGTCATGGTACCGCGCCTCTCAGACCTTGGCGACAAGCATAAAGGCAATCAGGAGGCCGTAAATGGTCAGAGCTTCCATCATGGCCATCGAGATGATGAGCGAAGAGCGGACGTCGCCGGCGGCGTCGGGCTGACGGGCAATGCTTTCCATGGCGGCGGCAGCGGCCTTGCCCTGACTCAGAGCAGGGAAGATGGTGCTGACAGCGATGGAAATGGCAGCGGCAAGAGCGATAATGGCGGAATCAGTCATGGTATTGTATCTCCTTACAAAAAATCTTCGGTTATTTAATAGGCGGCGCCGTTATTCGGCGGCCTCCTGCAGATAAATGGAAACGAGCGTTGTGAACACAACGGCCTGCAGCGCGCAGAAAAGCAGCGAGAGCACCATCATCACGACCGGCGCGCCGATGGGCAGCAGTTCATAGAGCTGCTCGGTAACGGTTTCTTCTCCGAAGATGTTGCCGAACAGACGCAGGGCCAGTGACGCAGGTTTGATAAACTCATCCAGGATCAGCAGCGGCAGCATGATCGCGATAGGGGAAACGAAGCGCTTGAGATAACCCGTAAACCCGCGCGCGTGGATGCTCGCTCCCTGCAAATAGAAAAAGGTCACGATACCGAGACCGAGCGTTACCGAGAGCGAAGAGGTCGGTGCTTTCCAGTAGTCCGTCAGGCCGACGCCGGGGATTAGTCCGGAGTAGTTGCCGAAAATGATGAAAATGAAGAGCGAGCCGAGAAACAGAAAGTGCTTCCGCGACTCCTTCCGGCCGAGAATACCGGAAAAGTAGTTGTCGAGATATTCAACGCCCGTCTCGATCACATTCTGGAATTTGCCGGGCCGCTCGCGCATATGGCGCGTGGCGAGCAGTGAGATCACGGCGACGGCTGCGAGCACGACCCACATGCCGATCACCTCGCCGGTCACATCCAGAATTCCGAAAATCGGGATCACAACACGGGATTCACCCATTGAGATCTTCTCCCTTCTTATCCGCCGCGGCGGATTTGGACTTTTTATCGTTGCGCCGTGCCAGAAGCATGGCAAAAACCATGGAAAGCGCGGTCAGACCGAGTGCCGCGCCGACGAGCGGCGCCGTAACGTCCCAGCCGAGAGCGCGCGAACCAAAGAAAACCAGAACAAGATAGGCAACATTGAACAGCTGCCGTACTGCGGAGAACGAAGCGAAAGCTGCAGGCTTTTTGTCCAGCAGCCGGGCGGAGAGCAGGGCGTTGAGACCGGCAACGACGGCACCACCGAGAAAGGTGAGCAGCCCCTGCACAAAAGGTTGATCCATTCGTTATTCCTCACATTTATGTAATAGAACATTTAATAACCAAATTGTATTATAGCACGCGGAAACGGAAAAGAAATGGGTAAAACATAAAAAGAACGTCAAGAAAAAGCGTCATTCTTCGCCATAAAGCAATACAAAGCTCTCATAGTGATCCTCGGTATAATAGATAAGCCCGTCGTTGGAGTATACGATGCGCTTCGCTCCGCGCGAGACGGCGTGCAGCGTGCCGATGTCGCACTCGCGGTATTCGCGTCCCGGCGCGTCCGGCAACCGTCCTTCATAGTTTCCAAACCGGTCGCCGCCGATGCATTTGCCGCCGGCGTAATCGTCCAGCCCGCCGCCGTTCCAGCCGAGCGCGCGGGCGTCC
>JALFIM010000066.1 GCA_022775985.1 Prevotella sp. | reverse complement strand
ATATATTTATGGCAACAGTAGACGACAAGAAGATTATCTTCTCAATGGTGGGAGTGTCTAAGATTATTCCCCAGAACCGCAAGCAGATATTGAAGGACATATACCTCTCGTTCTTCTATGGCGCGAAGATAGGCATTATCGGCCTTAACGGTGCGGGTAAGTCGACGTTGATGAAAATCATCGCCGGCATAGAGCAGCCCACGCAGGGCGACGTGGTGTGGAGCCCGGGCTATACCGTGGGCTATCTGCCGCAGGATCCGCCGCTCGATGAGGCAAAGACAGTGAAGGAGAACGTCATGGAGGGCGTGCAGCGTGCCTACGATGCGCTGCGTGAGTATGAGGAGATAAACCAGAAGTTCGGCCTTGAGGAGTACTACTCCGACCCCGACAAGATGGATCAGCTCATGCAGCGACAGGCTGAGGTGCAGGATATCATCGACTCTACTGACGCATGGAACATGGATTCCAAGCTCGACCGTGCCATGGCCGCGCTGCGTTGTCCCGACGGCAACCTGCCCGTCACGCACCTCTCTGGCGGTGAGCGCCGCCGCGTGGCTCTCTGCCGCCTGCTGTTGCAGAAGCCCGACGTGCTGCTGCTCGACGAACCTACCAACCATCTCGATGCCGAGAGCATAGACTGGCTGGAGCAGCATCTGCAGCAGTACGAGGGCACCGTCATAGCCGTGACGCACGACCGCTACTTCCTCGACGATGTGAGTGAGTGGATATTGGAGCTCGACCGTGGCGAGGGCATACCTTGGCATGGCAACTACTCATCGTGGCTTGAGCAGAAAACTACGCGCATGATGCAGGAGGAGAAACAGGCATCGAAGCGCCGCAAGGCCCTGGAGCGCGAGCTGGAGTGGGCGCACATGGCTCCGAAGGCACGTCAGGCCAAGGGCAAGGCGCGTCTCAACGCCTACGAGCAGATGCTCGGCGAGGAGCAGAAGGAGCGCGAGGAGAAGCTCGAGATATTCATCCCCAACGGCCCGCGCCTCGGCAACAAGGTCATAGAGGCCGTGCATGTGAGCAAGGCTTTCGGTGACAAGGTGCTCTTCCGCGACCTCAACTTCATGCTGCCGCCCAACGGCATAGTGGGCGTGATTGGCCCCAACGGAGCCGGAAAGACCACGCTCTTCCGCATGATTATGGGTCTGGAGCATGCCGACGGGGGCACGTTTGAGGTGGGAGAGACGGTGAAACTCGCCTACGTAGACCAGCAGCACAAGGACATAGACCCTGCCAAGTCGGTGTATGAGACCATCAGCCAGGGCAACGAGACCATACGTATGGGCGGCCGTGATGTCAACGCGCGTGCCTACATCTCACGCTTCAACTTCGCCGGTACTGACCAGAACAAGCTCTGCGGCACTCTGTCGGGCGGTGAGCGCAACCGCCTTCAGCTGGCTCTCGCCCTCAAGCAGGAGGGCAACGTGTTGCTGCTCGACGAGCCTACCAACGACATCGATGTGAATACGCTGCGTGCTCTTGAGGAAGGTCTGGAGGGTTTCGCTGGCTGCGCTGTGGTCATCAGCCACGACCGCTGGTTCCTCGACCGTATATGCACCCACATCCTCGCATTCGAGGGCAACGGTGAGGTGTTCTTCTTCGAGGGCAGCTACTCCGACTATGAGATCAACAAGGCCCGCCGCCTCGGCAATGAGGACATCAAGAAGGGCCGCTACCGCAAGCTCATGGACGACTGATGTGCCTGTGCCATGTCGGTGTCGTGGAGGTTATGCAGCCAAGGCCGCGCTGCATGTTTCGCGGCACCGGCATGCAAAATATTGCTGCAATCGTGCTTTTTCATCACATTTTGAGTAACTTTGCATAAGACAAGCTGCGGCTCGGCAATTGGAGCAAGCTCCATTGCCCTCGCACTTGCATTGTCTTTGCATTACTTTTGTGGTGTCTCTTGGCCCTGAACAGTAGTGGGGCATGATACAGGCATGCACGCATATCATACACAATAAGATGGATAACAGCAAGAAAGCCACTCTCGAACTGGGCACGAAGCCCGTGGGCAGTCTGCTCATGCAGTATGCCCTCCCCGCCATCGTGGCGATGACGGCGGCCTCGCTCTACAACATGATAGACAGCATCTTCATCGGACAGGGCTGCGGCCCACTGGCTATCAGCGGCCTGGCCATAACGTTTCCCTTCCAGAATCTCGCCGCCGCTTTCGGCGCAGGCGTGGGCGTTGGCGCGGCTACGTGCATATCGGTGAAGCTCGGACAGAAGGACTATGCCACCGCCGAGCGCATCTTCGGCATCAACTTCACGCTCAACCTCATCGTGGGGCTGGTGTTCAGCGCACTCACTCTGGCGTTCCTCAACCCCATACTGCGCTTCTTCGGGGCCAGCGATGCCACCCTGCCTTACGCCCGTGAGTACATGCTCGTGATACTGGGCGGCAACACCATATCGCAGATGTTCTTCGGACTCAACGCCGTGCTGCGTGCCGCCAGCAAGCCGCGTCATGCCATGGCCGCGAGTATGTGTACGGTGCTGCTCAATGCCGTGCTCGCCCCCGTGTTCATCTGGGTGCTCAATCTCGGCATAATGGGTGCCGCATGGGCCACGGTGCTGTCGCAGCTCTGCGCACTGCTGTGGCAGATACGCCTGTTCAGCCGGCCCACGGAGATATTGCATTTCAAGCGGGGCATATACCGCCCCGAGGCACGTATCGTGCGCAACATATTCGCCATAGGCATGTCGCCGTTTGCCATGAACGTGTGTGCGTGCGTGGTGGTGATATTTATCAACACCGGTCTGATGCGCTATGGCGGCGACATGGCGGTGGGAGCCTACGGCATAGCCAACAAGGTGGCGTTCATATTCATAATGATAGTGATGGGACTCAACCAGGGCATGTTCCCCATCACGGGCTACAACTACGGTGCGCAGCGCTACGACCGCTTGCTGCGACTGCTCAAGTTCGGCATGATAGGCGGCGCATCTATCACCACCGTGGGCTTCGTGGTGGTGCATCTGTTCCCGTATCAGTGCGCCCGGCTGTTCACCACCGACCCCACACTCATCGACATGTCCATACGCGCCATACAGATCAACATGCTCGCGTTCCCCATCGTGGGGCTGCAGATGGTCACCACGGGATTCTTCCAGGGCATAGGCAAGGCCCAGATAAGCATGTTTCTGTCGCTGTCGCGGCAGATGCTCTTCCTGTTGCCGCTGCTCATAGTGCTGCCGCCGCTGTTCAAGGTAGACGGCATCTGGATGTCGCTGCCCATCGCCGACACCGTGTCTACGGTGGTGGCAGGGATAATGATAGGCAAGTACATACGTAAGTTCAGAAATATAATCAACTCACAGGCTTCATGAACAGCAACAAGAATATAATAATATGTGTGGGCCGTCAGCTCGGAAGCGGCGGACACATCATCGCCAAGGCCCTCGCCGACAGGCTCGGCTGCAAGCTCTACGACCGCGAACTGCTCAACCTCGCGGCCCGCGAGAGCGGCTTCAGTGAGAAATTCTTTGAGCAGAACGACGAGAAGAAAGGCTTTTTCGAGTCGCTCTTCCACACGCACGTGCCCTTCATGTCCGACAGTGCGTTCTACGGCACCGGCCTGTCGCAGGAGAGCCTGTTCCAGATACAGAGCGATGCCATACGCAAGGCAGCCGACAGGGAGTCGTGTGTGTTTGTGGGCCGCTGTGCCGAGTACGTGCTGCGTGAGCACAAGAACATGGTGAGCGTGTTTGTCACTGCCGACATAGACGAGCGCGTGGAGCGTGTAAGCGAGCGCCGCGACTGCACTCCCGATGAGGCACGCCACTACATCGAGACACAGGAGAGCCGTCGCTCGTCATATTACGGCTACTACACCGGCAAGGAGTGGGGCCACAGCGCATCATACGACCTGTGCGTCAACTCCTCACGTCTGGGCCTCGATGCCACGGTGGAGTTTATTGCAGGGTACGTGCGCCGAGTGCTCGGCATCGATGGCTGATGCCGTTTGATGGTACAGGACGAAAGCTATAAGGGCAGCATACAGACACTTACTATGTGTCCGTATGCTGCCCTTGTCTCGTGTATCGGTACCCACGTGTGGCTCCTGTCATGTGGTTGCGGCAGTCGTATGGCCACCGTGGCACATCGCATGAGTGTCAATTACTGCAGCTGTATGCTTATGCCGTGCTTCTTCAGTCCGTCTGCGAGTGCATTGAGGTCGTGTGGATAGGCTGTGGCCTTGTGGCCGTCGGCATCCTCAAACACCACCTTGCGGCCGAAGAACGTGCCATGTGATGTCACCTTGGTTATCTTGCTGATATACATCAAGGTAGACCTCACGTAGTTGTCGGGCCGCTTCACGGTGATGGTGTCGTCTGTCATGGTGACCTTTGTGCCTGCCACCGACAGGGCGAGCAGTGCTGCGAGGAACACTATAAGCCATACGGCCCAGAATACGAAGTCGTCATCTACTCCTCTGAACGTGACATAGACTGTCATTACCACTATGTAGCAGAGTAGCCCAAGGGCTGCATGCAGCAATACAAATGGGAAAGAATTGTGAAATTTCATAATCATAGAGGTTTGAGTTAAAAGTTATAATATGGATATGTTTGTTGTATGTTTACTATTAATAATTCAAAGGTACACGCTTTTTTTGAACTGACAAATATTTTGGGTAAAAAGTTATAATTTGTCATTGATAAGTACTTTTAGAATAAAAAAAGTACGGGCTGAAAGCCTGTCTTTGCTTTCAGCCCGTACTCATGTAGTGTGTTCAGCGCATCATCCACAGCCCATGCACGCGCACCATGGGCACTACCACTTCCTCCTTCGTGCTGTCGCCGTAGCTGAGCATGAGGAATGCGTGCGCCACGTTGCGCACGGTGTCGGCGGTGGCGCGTCCGAGACTGACGCTCTTTATGCCGTGGTGCTCATCGTTCTGCTGCGCCATGAACATGCGTGCGTTGTCGATGAGCTGCGCACGGTAGCCGTCGGGGATGGAGTCGGGGCGGTAGAATCCGTCCACATACTCGGCGAATCGGCCGTGCAGCAGATTCTCGTAGTACAGACAGGCGGTGCGTCCTGCCACCTCTGCCGGATCCTCGCCGCGCCCATCGGAGCACGAAGCCACTGCCGACAGCACTGCGGCTGCCAGCAGCACTAAGCGAAACATACCTCTCATAGCAGCACTGGCGGTTTACTTCTGACGTATGAACACGTTGATGGGGCAGCCGTGCATGGACCAGTTCTCGCGTATCTTGTTCTCGAGGAAGCGGCGGTACGGCTCCTTGATGTACTGCGGCAGGTTGGCGTAGAACACAAACGATGGTATCTGCGTGTTGGGAAGCTGCGTGCAGTACTTTATCTTGATGTACTTGCCCTTGGTAGATGGTGGCGGATAAGCCTCTATGAGCGGCAGCATCACCTCGTTGAGTTTGGCCGTACCCACCTTGGCGCGGCGGTTCTGGTACACCTGCTTGGCCATCTCGAGCACCTTGAAGATGCGCTGCTTGGTGAGTGCAGAGGCGAATATTATGGGGAAGTCAACGAACGGAGCCATGCGCTGGCGTATGGCGTTCTCGAAGGTCTTGATGACCTGCTGGTCCTTGTTCTCCACGAGGTCCCACTTGTTCACCACCACCACGAGCGACTTGTTGTTGCGCTGTATGAGCTGGAATATGTTCATGTCCTGTGCCTCTATGCCGCGTGTGGCGTCGAGCATGAGTATGCACACGTCCGAGTTCTCTATGGCGCGTATGGAGCGCATCACCGAGTAGAACTCCAAGTCCTCCGTCACCTTGTTCTTGCGGCGTATGCCGGCGGTGTCTACGAGGTAGAAGTCGAACCCGAACTTGTCGAAGCGCGTGTATATGCTGTCGCGCGTGGTGCCCGCTATCTCCGTCACGATGTTGCGATCCTCGCCTATGAATGCATTGATGATGCTGCTCTTGCCGGCGTTGGGTCGGCCCACTACGGCGAAGCGGGGGATGCCTTCCTCTATGGTCTCGCTGCCCTCGTTCTTGAGCTTCGAGAGCACGAGGTCGAGCAGGTCGCCCGTGCCGCTGCCCGTAGCTGCGCTTACGCACTGCGGGTCGCCGAGTCCGAGGGCGTAGAACTCCGCTGCGTCGTAAATCTGGTCGTTGTTGTCGGTCTTGTTGGCCACGAGTATCACTGGCAGCTTGGCGCGGCGCAGTATCTGTGCCACGTCCTGATCCCAGTCGGTGAGTCCTGTCTGCGTGTCTACGAGGAAGAGCACGAGGTCGGCCTCCTCCGTGGCCACGAGCACCTGGCGGCGTATGGCATCCTCGAATATATCATCGGAGTTGACCACCCATCCGCCTGTGTCTACTACGGAGAATTCGCGTCCGTTCCACTCGCACTTGCCGTACTGGCGGTCGCGTGTGGTGCCTGCCGTGTCGCTGACTATCGCGCGGCGCGACTTGGTGAGGCGATTGAAGAGTGTTGACTTACCCACATTGGGGCGGCCAACGATAGCTACTAAATTTGCCATTTATGATTTTTGATTTTTGATTTTTGAGTTTTGAATTGGTCGGCGAAGCCGACTTTTGAGTTTTGAGTTTTGAATTTTGAGTTATTCTCGGACTTCGTCCTGCGATTTAGATTTATTGAATTTTGAGTTTTTGAAGTATTGAATGTGGCGTTTAGACTTTTGGGCTATCCAATTCAAAATTGAATAATTCAGAAGTCGGCGAAGCCGACAAATTCAAAATTCAAAACTCAAAATTCAAAACTCCAGAATAGCGAGAGCTATTCTGGATTATACCCGAAGTGGTCGAGCTCGCGCTTGGAACTGCGCCAGTCCTTGTCTACCTTGACGTAAGTCTCGAGGTATATGTGCTTGCCGAAGAACTTCTCCAGGGCCTTGCGTGCCTCGGTGCTCATCTTCTTCAGGGCCACGCCACGGTGTCCTATGATGATGCCCTTCTGCGTGTCGCGCTCCACGTATATCACGGCATGGATGTTTATCTTGTCCTTCTCCTCCTTGAACGTGTCCACGCGCACCTCCACAGAGTAGGGTATCTCCTTGTCGTAGTAGAGCAGTATCTTCTCGCGTATTATCTCCGACACGAAGAATCGGGCCGGCTTGTCCGTGAGCTGGTCTTTGTCGAAGTATGGCGGCGACGGCGGCAGCAGCTCCTCTATGCGCTTCATGAGCATGTCGGTGCCGAACTTGTTTTGCGCCGATATGGGCAGTATCTCCGCGTTGGGCAGCAGCGCGTGCCACTTCTCCACTATGTCGCCGAGCTGCTTCTGGTCGCTTTGGTCTATCTTGTTGATGAGCAGCAGCACGGGTATGGTCATCTTGCGCACCTTGTCGAGGAAGTCCATGTTCTTCTCTGGGTTCTCCACCACGTCGGTCACGTAGAGCAGCACGTCGGCATCCTGCAGTGCCGACTCCGAGAAGGCGAGCATCGACTCCTGCAGCTTGTAGTTGGGCTTGAGCACTCCCGGGGTGTCGGAGAACACTATCTGCGCGTCGTCGGTGTTGACGATGCCCATGATGCGGTGGCGCGTGGTCTGCGCCTTGAACGTGGCGATGCTTATGCGCTCGCCTATGAGTTGGTTCATCAGTGTGGACTTGCCCACGTTGGGGTTGCCCACGATGTTTACGAATCCTGCCTTGTGCATTTAGTCTTTATTATTCATTTGTCTTTATAATGTCCTTCCACCTCAACAACAGAAACCAATACTTCATCATCATAGATGTTGTAGATTATTCTATCGTGGGCTGTTATATGTCGAGAATAAACAATATCATTTCCTCCTTTCATGGGTTCTGGGTGTCCTTTACCTGTGCGCGGATGCAAAGACAATTCTGGTAGCAGTTCTTTCAATTTCTTTAATGCCACAGAATTAGACTTTTTCCATTTTCTTATCGTTTTTTGGGCATCCTTTGAAAAGTCGACTGAATATATTATAAAGAATCTATCCACTTAATGGCAGCATCGGCATTCTCAAATCTTAATGTTTCGCCGTTCTCATGTTCCTTGCGTGCCTTGTCTATTTTTTTTTGCAGTTCGGGAGTGATGACAAGTTCATCATCTTTATCAGAGTTGCCAAGAATATCCATGAGCAGACACTCCACATAATTGTTAAGGCTGCGGTTGCTCGCCTTTGCCTTCTCCTTTAGCTCATCAAGCAAAGAAGCCTGAAATCGGAAGGATGCAGGAACCCGTATGGTTGATGATTTCATATTGCTTTGTATTTGATTGTATTTATCTGTCTGCAAAGTTACCGAAAATCTTGCACATAACGGCAATACTTGCATAAAAAAGCCTATGCCATACGTAGTTAGGGCGGTGATTGCTGAGGTTTTCACGTCTCATATTCTTGTATGGTGCTCGGATGGAAAACAGAAAAATGTGCATTATGTCGGCTATGGAAGTCATAAATATAGTGAAATATGTCGGCTATGCAAGTCATATTTTATGCATTTTATGTCTTTTATAGACCTAAAATGTCTATCTTTGCAAAAGATAAGCATAAAAAAGTACGGACATGGACAAGAACGTTATAAAGCAGATAATACTAAGCCAACAGGAGTTTATCCGTGGCATAAAGTTGCAAAGGAGGAATGTGTCGTTTGAGGAAAACGCCAACTATGTGCTGGTGGGCATGCGCCGGGCTGGCAAGTCGTACATGCTGTATCAGCACATACAGCAATTGGTGGCTGGGGGACATGCCATGGAAGAAATGCTGTTCGTCAACTTTGAGGATGAGCGTATAGCCGACATCAGGAAAGAGGACTTGCACCTTGTCCTTGACGCTTACCGCGAACTGTTCGGGCACAGGCCCATAGTGTTTCTTGATGAGATACAGAACGTGGAGGGATGGGAGCATTTCGCACGTCGCCTGGCCGATGAGAAATACAGGGTATTCATAACGGGGAGCAACGCACACATGCTTAGCCGCGAGATAAGCTCCACGCTGGGCGGCCGATACCTCACCAAGGAGATATCGCCGTTTTCCTTCGGAGAGTATCTCGCATACCGTGGCATCACCCTGTCTGGCCATTGGGCTTTGTCGCCGCAGCGTGCCGACGTGGCGCGTATGTTCGCCGACTACTTCTATTATGGCGGACTGGCCGAGGTGTTCGGCATACAGGACAAGAAGTCGTGGCTGCAATCGCTGTACCAGAAAATACTCTATTCTGACATCGTATTGAGGAAAGGCGTGAGAAACGAGCGCAGTCTGCGGCTGCTTATACGCAAGCTGGCCGACAGCGTGATGCAGCCCACGGCCGTCAAGCGGTTGCAGGACATTCTGCAAGGCGACGGCACGAAGATAACCCGCGAGACCATAGCCAACTATCTCGACTATCTTCACGAGTCGTATCTTACGTTCAGCGTAAGCGGATTCACTGACTCTGTGTCACAGCGTGAGACCATAAAGAAACACTACTTCTACGACAACGGCATACTCAACCTGTTTCTCTTCCAGCCCGAAACAAAACTCCTTGAGAATCTTGTGGCCATAGAGCTGTACAAGAGGTATGGTGACGACCTGCACTACTACAACCGAAATGTGGAGGTGGACTTCTGCGTGCCGGCAGAAAGATTGCTTGTACAGGTCTGCTATCGCATGGCAGACGACAGCACGAAACAGCGTGAGACAGGGGCGTTGATTAAGGTGGGCAAGTACCTGAAGGCAAGGAGGTGCGTCATCGTGACATACGACCAAGAGGACTCCCTGCCGTGTCCCGAACTTGGACTTGACATAGAAGTCATACCTGCCTATCGGTTCTTGCTCGTGCAGTGATATGACGGAAAATGCTGAATATATGACTATAACTCGGTTGGCGATTAAAAGAATAAATGCAGGTGCTGTGTCAGCTACGTTTGGTCGTGGAATACATGCATGTAAATATAACGCGTTGGCGGAATTACTGGGCTTTCAGTCCGTATCTATTGTCAAATGCGACAATTTAATTCCGCCAACGCGTAAATATAATATAAATAGCTAAGCAAATGGCTTTTTTCAGATTTTATTCGTATTTTTGCCATATCTGTTGAGGATTTGTTGATTTTATGGCAGTGACAAGATTAAATAACATACGGCCAGAGATGCTCGTCTGGGCATTTGAGAGAGCTGGGTACGATGAGGAGAAGGCCGTGAGGGCTTTTCCTAAGTTGGCGTGTTGGCTGTCTGGTGAAAAGCAACCTACGGTGAGCCAGTTACAGGCGTTCGCCAAGAGATTCTACGTTCCTTTTGGCTTTCTGTTCTTGCAGCATGTTCCGACAGAGACAATACCCTTTCCTATGTTTCGTGGAACCGCTGGAGAAAATAAACATTTTGACTTGAATGTTTACGATACGGTGAATAATATACGTATTCGGCAGGATTGGCTGGCAGACTATCTTGTGGAGAACGATGTGGAGACGTGCCGGCTGGTCGGCTGTATCACCCTGCAAACACCTGTGGGTGAGGCTGTCAACATGCTCAGAAACATGCTGGGCTTGGAGCCGCGTTGGGCGTTCAGTCTTATGAGGGCCGATGCGGCAGTAGGCTTCTTGACGGACAGGCTGGAGCAAGCTGGCGTGTTTGTCGCCTATAATGGAGTCGTTGGCAACAATACTCAACGTGTGCTGAAGGTCAGCGAATGCCGCGGCTTTGCATTAGTCAACAATGTCGCTCCTTATATATTCGTGAACAGTGCCGACAGCAAGTCTGCCCAATTGTTCACATTGATTCATGAGACGGCGCATGTTATGTTGGGCATCAGTGCAGGACACGCTGGTGAGGAGGCTGTAGCTCATGATGCCTATGAGACATATTGTGATGCGATGGCTGCTGAGTTTCTTGTCCCAGCAGATGTATTGCGCGAGACATGGGATGATGATATCAAGAGGCAGTCCCGTCAATTCAAGGTGAGTGAGATAGTAGTGGCTCGACGTGCCCATGATTTAGGACTCTTGAGTGACAATGCTTATGGGCGTTTCTGGGGGGAGTACAGCCACCGTCCTGTCGCAGAGAAGAGAAAAAGTGGTGGCGGTGACTTCTATCTTACCAGCGTGAAGAGGGTAGGGAGACTCTTCGCCATACATGTGCGCAATGCAGTGAACAGCCGCCAGTTGGAATATACGGAGGCTTATCGGCTTACGGGGCTGTCGGGTAATACTTACCAACATTTTATGACACATAATATCTAAGGTCTATGGCATATATTTTTGATACTAACGTTTTTATCCGCTCAAAGCATGAGATGCCAATGGACTTGTGGCCGACATTCTGGAAAAAGGTCGCAGGAATGATAAATTCTGGTGACGTGTTCTCCAGCATACAAGTAAAAGGAGAAATAGATAAAGGCGGTGATGAGCTGACAGATTGGATGAAGGATAATGCTCCAGTAGGATTTTATGTGGAGAATGAGCCTGATGTGATGGTAAAGTATGGCGAAGTGATGAATTGGGCGCAGTCTAATACCGTATATAGACCAGAGGCTATATACGAATTCGCGCAGGTGGCCGATGCTTACCTCGTGGCTACAGCAGCGGCCAAGGGGTATGCTCTCGTGACAAATGAGACCGCCGACCCAACATGCAAGCGCAGGGTGAAAATCCCGGATGCATGTAATGCTTTGGGCGTAAGATACTGTGGCTTGAATGATGTGCTACGCGAGTTGCGCATTACTATTTAGCATCTCCATACCTGTGTCTTTGCGATTCGGCCCATTTCGCACTGCGTTTCGGCCCATTTCACGTTACAAAACGGCCCATTTTGCAGTGCGAAATGGGCCGTTTTGCAACATATTGTGTGCCAGTAAGTTATGTGTGGTTAATCTGGATGCTTGCATGCAAGGCGGTGTTGCTTGCTTATCTCCTCACATACTTCAGCGTGACTGTTGCGCTGTTTGTTGTCGGTGCCGCGGTGTGGTGCTGATGCTGACTGCTGCTGATTTAGGTATTTTGCATCATGGCTTAAAAATTTTGATTATTTTAATATTTATTACGGCTATTATTTGCGCATTTAATAAATTTAGCGTAACTTTGCAATTGTAAGTGGAAGTCGCGGCCATGCGTACAAGCCCCGAGGTAATCTGTCGGGAGCGAGGATGCACCACAGCCGGTGACTGACACAGAGCCGATATGATGCACCGCGTCTGCGCCGCAGGCTGGGAAGTCTGTGGCGGACATACCGACGGTGCGGATGATGAACGATAAAAACAACTTGAAGAAAACCGAAATCAAAACGAAGTGAAACCTATTCTGCAAGCGGTATTAACCGCCTTGACATGTGCCTAAACCGCAACATAGCAGAAAAACATACAGTGCCGGCCACTACATGTATATATAATATAATGTGTAACCAAAAGCAGCCACAGGCACCGCACTTCCCCAAAAGCACATTGCTGGCTGCATGCCGGCATCTGATGCAATACGACAACAGCCTTGGCGGCCCGGTGCCGCCACAGATATAACGAATGCGTGAGGGCATTGGAATAAGCTCCTTTTGCCCCCCCCGCAGAGTTTATCCTATGTATATAGATTATAACCTCTGAACGGACCTTACGCCGCCAGTCTGCCGCCCATTACCCCGCGGCCCTGCGGTAAAACCTCTCGACAAGGCTCGCCGGCCACTGCGGCCGCCGATGCTGATACCACGAAGCTCCCCGTGGCGTGACATGCGCTGATTACCCCTTATCTTACCCCTTAGGCCGAAAGTCACCGCCACCGCCGCCCACACTATCCCTTGGACGCGGCTCAGGGGAACCTTAATGCTAACGGCTGTGGACTGCCACGGCCATAATGTAATCTAAACACATTTTATTAGTTTTATGAGAAAACCTATTATTTGGGCACTGTCAATGTGCTGCTGCGGTCTGTTTCTCGTAAGTTGCTCGGACAACGCGGAGTTTGAGAAGGCTCTCGTACCGTCGGATGCGTCTAAGCCGGTGACGTTTACCAACTTCACTCCAAACGAAGGCTCCATGCGTACCCGTATCTACATCCACGGCAGCAACTTCGGTACCGACCCTTCGAAAATCCAGGTCACTGTCGCCGGCAAGGAGGCCAAGGTGATAGGCTCTGACGGCAACATCATCCACGCACAGGTCAGGAAACGCTCATACAGCGGTGTCAATTACGACAGCCCTGTGAACGTGAAGATGCTCAACGACAAGGGTGAGGTCACTACCGACTACACTTTCGACGAGACATTCCACTACACTCCGAAGTGGACCGTCGGCACGGTGTTCCGCAAGGTGGACGAGAAGGGTAATGCCACGTTTGCCGAAGGCTCGTTCGACGGCAAGTTCGGCGAGGGCGGCAACCTCGTATGCTCCGACTGGCTGATATTCGACCCCAAGTACAAGGAGGGCGACGACCGTCTGCTCTTCAGTTCCAACTACGATCAGGGACTCTACCAGCTCAACCTCACCAAGCGTGATATAAAGCGCCTCTTCCCGCGCACGCAGTACAAGAGCATGCAGACGTTCACCTTCACACCCGACGGTGACACCATCATCTGCTCCGACGACAACGGACAGGCTTCCAACTGCACCAAGCCCAACATGTACTACGCCCTGCGCTCCGAGGGCTTCCGCAAGATACGCCCATACGCCTATGGCCCGTGTACATACTCTACGGTGTGCATGCCCAACGGCACGAAGTTCTACGCATCGTGGACCAACGCCGCCATCTACCGCCAGGAGCCCGAGGGACGCCCCATCCCGTTTGCCGACGAGAACCGCACCAAGTGCTTCACGCTGGCACAGATATCGCAGATCAACGGTGCCCATATACGCCTCGTAATGCACCCTGCACACAAGTATGTGTACATCATAGCCCCGCAGATACGCTGCATACTGCGCTCCAACTACAACGCGCAGACCAACATGCTTGAGTATCCCACCGTGGTGGCCGGCAACTTCTCTCAGGGTGGTTTCGCCGAGGGTACAGGCGGTGCTGCACGCTTCGGCCAGCTGTGGTGCGGCATATTCGTTAAGAACCAGGACTACGTGAACAATCCACGCGGCGACGGTGACGAGTACGACTTCTACGTGACGGGCAAGGACGAGAACGACTGCATATGGAAGGTTACACCCGACGGTGTGGCCACGCTCGCTGCCGGACGCTCCAATGAATCCAAGGACGGCCAGACATGGGGATACGTGGACGGCGACCCATTGCAGGAGGCACGCTTCGAGCAGCCCAAGGGCCTGGCATACGACGAGACCGACCAGACATGGTATATCTATGACTACAACTACCATGCACTGCGCTACATGACCGTTGAATAATCAAAAATCTGACAACATGAAGAAATATATATTAATGCTACTGCTGATGTTGGTGTGCGCGGGCAGTGCCTTCGCACAGGATCAGCAATCGATAATAGAGGTCACGGGTACCGTCACTGACGAGCAGAATGAGCCGCTCGTGGGTGTGACAGTCACAGTGAAGGACCAGGTGGGCCTCGGCGCCATCACCAACATCGATGGTGTGTACAAAATCAAGATACCTCAGTACTCCAATCTTGTGTTCTCATATATAGGCATGGAGACGCAGACCGTGTTCGTGAAGACACAGAAGACGGTCAACGTGGTGCTGAAGCAGTCGAAGGAGAACGTGCTCGACGAGGTGGCCGTGACAGGTACCGGTGTGCAGAAGAAGATAACGCTCACCGGAGCCGTGACCACCGTCAACGCCTCTGACCTGAAGACTCCTACCGCCAGCCTTTCCAACTCATTCGCGGGTGTAGTGCCCGGCGTGTTCGCACGCCAGACCACCGGCCAGCCCGGCAACAACGTGTCTGAGTTCTGGATTCGCGGTATCTCCACCTTCGGCGCAGGCTCGAGCGCACTCGTGCTCGTAGACGGTTTCGAGCGCAACCTCGACGACATCAACGTGGAGGACATCGAGACCTTCACCGTGCTCAAGGACGCTTCCGCTACCGCCATATACGGTTCGCGTGGTGCCAACGGCGTAGTGCTCATCACCACCAAGCACGGTAAGGAGGGCAAGACCAACATCAACGCCAAGGCTGAGTACACATACAGCACACGCACGCAGACACCTGAGTTTGTCGATGGCGTGACATACGCACAGCTCCTCAACGAGGCACGCGTCACACGCAACCAGCAGGCTGCCTACACCGACGATGAGCTCTACGTGCTCAAGAACCAGCTCGACCCGGACATCTTCCCCAACGTAGACTGGATGGGAATGCTGCTCCGCAAGGGCGCTCCCACATACCGCGCCAACGTAGACTTCAGCGGCGGCGGTCAGCTCGCACGCTACTTCGTGTCTCTGAGCTATGTAGACGAGGGCGGTATGTACAAGACCGACAAGGCTCTTGACAAGTACAACACCAACGCCAACTACCATCGTATGAACTACCGCATGAACGTGGACATGAACCTCACGAAGACCACTCTTCTGAAGGTCGGCATCAGCGGTGCTCTCGAGAAGCAGAACCAGCCGGGCTTTAGCTCCGACTACATCTGGTACTCTCTCACCGGCTATACTCCTATAGCCACTCCTGTGAAATACTCCAACGGCCGCTTCGGAGCCTATGGCACCGGCAACCAGACCAACCCCTACGTCATGATTACCCAGACGGGCTACAACGAGACATGGAAGAACACCGTGCAGACCACGGCCGCTCTCGAGCAGAACCTCGACTTCGTGACCAAGGGCCTGAAGTTCTACGGCCGCTTCGGCTTCGACGTGTACTCCAACAGCGGCAACAACCGCACGAAGTGGCCTGAGCAGTGGATAGTGGAGCGTCTGCGCGATGCCGACGGTGAGCTTGTATTCACCAAGAAGGCCGACGCACAGACCATGCAGTCTAACCCCTGGAAGAACACTCAGCGCAAGGAGTTCATCGAGGCACAGCTCGACTACGACCGCTCATTCGGCGACCACCAGGTGGGGGCCGTGGTGAAGTACACACAGGACGACACCAGCGACGACTGGATAAACTACCGCCACCAGGGTCTGGCAGGACGCCTCACCTATGGTTGGAAATACCGCTACTACGCCGACTTCAACTTCGGCTACAACGGCTCTGAGAACTTCGCCAAGGGCCACCGCTTCGGATTCTTCCCCGCTTACTCACTGGCATGGAACATCGGTGAGGAGCCTTGGATCAAGAAGCACGCCAAGTGGATAGACATGTTCAAGATTCGCTACTCTTACGGTAAGGTGGGTAACGACTATATGAGCATCAACGGCAGCCGCGTGCGCTTCGCATTCCGCCCTGAGTTCAACAACACTTCCAAGTGGTCGGGCTCCGACGACGACCCCAAGTCCATGGGTACACTCACCAGCTACAAGTTCGGCGACGTGGGCGTGGACACCTACAACTACAACGGTCTGACATACTCGCGTATGGCCAACGCCAATGTTACGTGGGAGGTTTCCAAGAAGCACGACGTGGGTGTGGACTTCTACCTCTTCGGCAATAAGTTCAGCGCCACTGTTGACTACTTCAACGAGAAGCGTACTGGTATATACATGACACGCTCGTACCTGCCCCAGTCGGTAGGTCTCAACTTCCTGTCTACCAGCCCCAACGCCTCCAACAAGTATCCCTCTGCCAATGTGGGAGCGGTGAAGAGCAGCGGCTTCGATGGCAACTTCGCTTACAACCAGAAGATAGGACAGGTGGACTTCACATTCCGTGGCAACTTCACCTACTCCAAGAACGAGATTCTGGAGTATGATGAGCAGTACAGCCACTATCCGTACTCGCGCAACGCCGGCTACCGTGTGGGCCAAGCTCGCGGACTCATCGCCCTCGGCCTGTTCAAGGACTATGAGGACATACGCTACAGCCCCGACCAGAGCAGTCTGGCCGGCAGCGTGGACATCGCCCCCGGTGATATCAAGTACCGCGACGTGAACGGCGACGGCAAGATCGACGACAACGACATCGTGCCCATCGGCTCCACCACCAAGCCAAACTTCATCTACGGCTACGGTCTGTCGGCCAAGTGGAAGGGCTTCGACTTCAACATACTCTTCCAGGGTACGGGCAAGTCTACCTTCTTCATCAACGGCAGCAACGTGTATCCATTCACAAGCGGCTTCTGGGGCAACATCCTCACCGATGTGGTGGACAACCACTGGTCGCTGGGCGAGAACGAGGACATACACGCCAAGTACCCGCGCCTGACATTCGGCAACAACCCGAACAACTACCGCGCATCGTCGTACTGGCTGCGCGACGGCTCATACCTCCGCCTGAAGAACCTCGAGCTGGGCTACACCCTGCCCAAGCAGTTCATAGGCAAGGCACACATCAACAACATACGTGTGTACTTCATGGGCACCAACCTGCTCACGTTCTCCAGCTTCAAGCTCTGGGATCCCGAGCTCGGCAGCTCCAACGGACGTGCCTACCCGCTGTCGCGCACCTACACGCTGGGTATGACCATCAGCTTGTAACACACCTTACGTAAACTTAAAAACAGAAACAACATGAAATTACTCAATAAGATTCTTATCGGTACGGTGGGCATCGGCATGGGACTGACCACAGTGTCGTGCTCCGACTTCCTCGCCACCGAGAAGTACATGGAGGATGAGAAGACCGAGGAGCGTGTCTTTGATACGAAGACATACACCATGGAGTTCCTCACCTTCGTCTACAACCGTCTGCAGGGCGACAACGTGGAGATAGGCCACTCCAACATCTGTCCTACCAACTTCTGTGACGACCAGACATTCAACGAGGGCGGCGCCGGCTCACGCTACCGCGCCTTCAAGCTGGGCGAGATAGGCTATGGCTACAACAGTGGCTACACCGGCTACTACCAGCAGTCATGGCCCTGGGCATACGACGGCATACGCCAGGCATCGGTGTTCATACACAAGGCTCACGCCAACGACCTGCAGACCGAGGAGGAGATAACGGTGCTGAAGGCTGAGGCACGCTTCCTCCGCGCCTACTTCTACTGGCTGCTCGTGCGCCGCTATGGCCCCGTGCCCATCATGCCCGACGAGGGTACCGACTACACCAAGTCGTACGATGAGCTGTCCATACCGCGCAGCACCATGGACGAGTGCGTAGACTACGTGGCCAAGGAGATGCTGCTCGCTGCCAAAGACCTGCCCGAGAAGCGCGACAACGCCAACATCGTGCGCCCGACCAAGGGCGCAGCCCTGGCAGTGCGCGCCAAGATGCTGGTATATGCCGCAAGTCCGCTCTACAACGGCAACACCGAGTTTGCCGACTTCGTGGATAAGAGTGGCAAGCAGCTCATACCGCAGGAGTACAACGAGGAGAAGTGGGCAAAGGCCGCAGCCGCATGCCGCGACCTCATAGACTATGCCGACGAGACTGGCGTGTACCACCTCTACACCGTGCCCAAGAAGGAGACGGGCGGTGACCAGGACTACCCGCTCACCATCACTCCGCCTACCTGCGAGCCGTACTCCAGCCAGAACTTCCCCAACGGATGGGCAGACATCGACCCGTTTGAGTCTTACCGCGCGTTGTTCAACGGCGAGCTCTACGCCGCCGAGAACCCCGAGCTGATATTCACACGTGGCCGCAACGGTGTCAACACCAACCAGACCACCGTGGAGAACGTGGACGACCTGGCCAAGCACCAGATGCCTGTCAGCGCTGGCGGATGGAACATCCACGGCATGACTCAGGCTCAGTGCGATGCCTACGACATGGCCGACGGACAGCCCTACGACCGTGAGAAGGTGCTCCGACAGTACCAGGAACTCGCTGACGAGAACGGACTGGGCGACGCTTACTTCACCACCAAGAACAACGGTGCGCTGCATCCCTACGACCACCTGCCCAACAACGGTGCGTTCATGGGATATGCCAACCGCGAGCCGCGCTTCTACGCATCGGTGGCTTACAGCGGATTCATCTGGACATGCTCAAGCACCAGCGAGGCACGCTACCGCAACCAGCAGGTGTGGTACTACCGCGGCACCGAGAACGGACGTACCAACGGCAACGAGCGCTGGTGCAACACAGGTATCGGTATCTGCAAGTACGTCAATCCGAAGGACAGCTACTATGGCAACGACGCCACAGTGCAGGGCAAGGTGGAGCCTACCATACGCTACGCCGACATACTGCTGCTCTATGCTGAGGCCCTCAACAACCTCACCTCTACATACGAGGAGCCGTCATGGGACGGCAGCAAGACCTACACCGTGTCTCGTGACGTGGAGCAGATGCGCCGTGGCGTGAAGCCCGTGCGTATGCGTGCCGGTATGCCCGACTACAGCGCCGAGACATACGCCGACAAGGACAAGTTCTTCGAGGCCATAGTGCATGAGCGCCGCATAGAGTTCTTCAACGAGAACCAGCGCTACTACGACGTGCGCCGCTGGAAGATTGCACCCCAGGTGGAGAGCGCACAGATATACGGCTGCAACACTCTGATGAACACGGCTCACGCCAAGGAGTTCTACGTGCCGGTGCGCGTACCCAATCTGCAGACATCGTTCTCGCGCAAGCAGTACTTCTGGCCCATCACCTATAATGAGCTGAAGCGCAACAAGAACATGACACAGGCTCCCGGATGGCTCGACTACGATTAATATCCACCGGGAAGGCTAACGCACAATATATCTGAATATCATATTCGGCGAGGCCCGCCCTACGGCCCTGCGGCCTGAGGGCGGCCACGCTGACAAACTAAAAAAGCAAAGACATGAAAAAGAAATATATTTTCGCAGCTCTGGCGTTCGTAGGGCTTGGCCTTGGATTCACCTCGTGCTCCCAGGACCTCGGCGCCGACTACGAGCAGGATGATGAGCTGTACCAGCAGATGATATCGTTTAAGGCTCCTGTGGGCTCCAACGGTGTCTACAGCATATACATGCGCTACAAGGAGGACGGTACGGCCTCGTACAAGCTGCCCGTGCTCGTGAGCGGCACCAAGACCAACGGCAATGACATAACCGTGAACATAGGCGTGGACAACGATACCCTCGCCATACTCAACACCGAGCGTTTCGCCGTGAACCGCGAGGACCTCTGGTTCCGTCAGCTGCCCGAGAACTTCTACTCGTTCGCATCGGACAAGTGCGTGATAAAGGCAGGACAGAACACGGCTCTCTATCCCATAGACTTCAACATGACGGGCATAGACCTGTCGGAGAAGTGGGTGCTGCCGCTGACCGTACAGGACGGCAACTACATCAAGAACACCCGTAAGGGCTACTACAAGGCCCTGCTCAACATCAACCTCTTCAACGACTACTCAGGTACGTATGCGTCAAACACCATGAACGTGTACATCGACGGCGAGACCAACGACCCCGCCACCGTGGCCAACCGTACCTGCCGTGTGGTGGATGACAAGACACTATTCTTCTATGCAGGTACCATCTGGGAGGAGGACATCAACCGCAAGCTGTACAAGGTGAACGTACACTTCGAGGACGGTGAGGAGCAGGCCGACGGTTCTATCAAGGGCCGTCTGACCATCACCGCCGGTGACCCCGACAACAAGATAGATCTCGAGTCTTACGGCGACTGCTACTACACTTACTCCAAGAAGCCGCACGCCACCAAGCCGGCCATCGAGCGCCGACTCGTGACGCTGTTCATCAACTACCGCTACACCGACATCACCACCGACCCGACCAACCCCACACGTATGGACTGCAAGGGCACGATGTCGCTTGAGCGTCTCTACAACACCCTCATTCCCGATGAGGAGCAGGCTTACCAGTGGTAATGCAGCGATGATACTGAGAATACTGTTCTTAATGAAGCGATGATATTAAGGATAAATTCTTGATGAAGCGATGATATTAAGGATAA
>JALFIM010000063.1 GCA_022775985.1 Prevotella sp. | reverse complement strand
ATTATGGGCAATCCGAAAGCATTCCTGACTATCCCCCGCAAAGAGGCGGGATACAGACCTATACACGACCGCATCCACGACTTTGGCGAAGTGGAGCAGACTCTCAACAGCAATGACCGTCGCCAACAAGCATCACGCTGCATGGACTGCGGCGTGCCCTTCTGCCACTGGGCATGCCCCCTTGGCAACAAGCCGCCTGAGTGGAACGACGCACTGTACAAGGGCGACTGGGAGCGGGCCTACCGCCTGCTCAACGCCACCAACGACTTCCCCGAGTTCACAGGACGCATCTGCCCTGCCCTCTGCGAGAAGGCCTGCGTGCTCAACCTCATGGAGCACGAGCCCACCACCAACCGCGAGGACGAGGCCGCCATCACCGAGCACGCCTTCGCCGAGGACTACGTGCGCATACATCATCCCGAGCGCAACGGCAAGCGCGTGGCCGTCATAGGCGCAGGCCCCGCCGGGCTCGTGGCCGCCAACCAGCTCAACCTCATGGGCTACGCCGTCACCGTGTACGACAAGAACGAGGCGGCGGGCGGACTGCTGCGCTACGGCATACCAAACTTCAAGCTCAACAAGCTGGTCATAGACCGCCGTCTGCGCATACTCGAGCAGGAGGGCATAGCCTTTGAGTACGGCAGGGAGATAGACGTGAAGCACCTCCCCGACGGTTTCGACGCCTACGTCATAGCCACTGGCACGCCCACCGCACGCGACCTGAAGATACCGGGGCGTGAGCTGCGCGGCGTGTACTTCGCCCTGGAGCTGCTGTCGCAGCAGAACCGCGTGCTCGCCGGCATGGAGTTCAAGAAAGACCAGCTCGTCAACGCCAAGGGCAAGGACGTGCTCGTCATCGGAGGCGGCGACACCGGCTCCGACTGCATAGGCACGGCACACCGTCAGGGCTGCAAGTCGGTGACGCAGATAGAAATCATGCCCAAGCCGCCCGTGGGCCCCGACGACCCCAAGAGTCCATGGCCGGGGTGGCCGCGCACGCTCAAGACCACGTCAAGCCACGAGGAGGGGTGCGTCCGCCGCTGGAACATCAACTCCCTGGAGTTCATCGGCAAGGACGGCAAGCTGACCGGCGTGCGCGTGCAGGAGATAGACTGGAAGCCCAATCCCGAGGGCGGACGGCCGCTCATGGTGCCCAAGGGCAAGCCCGAGGTGATAAAGGCCGAGATGGTGCTTCTGGCCATGGGCTTCCTAAAGCCCGAGCAGCCGCAGTTCGCCGACAACGTATTCGTGGCCGGCGATGCCGCCAGCGGCGCGTCACTCGTGGTACGCGCCATGGCCAGCGGACGAAAGATCGCTGCCGATGTTGATAAATTCCTTTCAGAGTAATTCCATCCCTATCAGCACACAACAAGGCAGTATATGGCAGGGCTCCAGCGGGAGTCCTGCCTTTTGCGTACATACACGCATGCCACTAAACGCACGATGCCCTGCCACCACAGCGGTGACAGGGCATCGTGCTTTGCGTCAGGCCCACACAGGGCGAGGCGCACTGGCAGGGGCGCGGCTACACGTTGAGTATCAGCTCCACCTTCCTCACTATGTCGGCAGGACTTATCTGCGTGAGGCACGGGTAGCCGCCGCGCTGGCACGGCTTGTTGCCGTATATGCTGCACGGGCGGCACGGCATAGTCACCTGCACCACGTCGTCGGTGCTCTGGCCCCATCCCATGAATCCAGCACACGGATGTGTGGCTCCCCACACGCTCACCACGCGTGTGCCTACGAGCGATGCTAAGTGCATGTTGCTGCTGTCCATACTCACCATCACGTCCAGATGGCTCATGAGCACCAGCTCCTGCGCGAGCGAGCCGAGCAGGTGCGACGCGTCCAGGCAGTTGGCATAGCGCTGCTCCCACTGCGCG
Source organism: Prevotella sp. (assembly GCA_022775985.1). Lineage (GTDB taxonomy): Bacteria > Bacteroidota > Bacteroidia > Bacteroidales > Bacteroidaceae > Prevotella. The sequence continues at coordinate 16,624 of JALFIM010000063.1, read as the reverse complement.
AGCACCTCACGCTCACGCCCGCCTCCGCCGAAGAGGAATATGCGGCTGCTCGGGTGCAGACGCGACAGCTCCGCCACCACTGTCTCCATCTTGTCGGTGGGATATATCTTCCCGGGATGCGCGGCAAACGGCGCTATGCCTATCCACTGCTCCAGTACCTTGCGCAGTCCTATCTGCTGCGGCAGCAGCCGCAGGTTGCCGCCCTCGGGAGGGAATATAGACTTAAACTCCAGCCGCACGGGATAGCCCAGCCGCGCCAGCACGTCGGCATAGCTGTCAAACGACGAGGGCAGTACTATGCCGCCCGCCGCGCCCTGCGCCACGAGCTGCCGCCGCTCGGCGCGGTGCTTGTCTATGTGCTCCACGCGGTAGCGTCCTATGTTGAACCTCATGCGCAGGTAGCCCGAGCGCAGTATGCTGTGGAAGTCGGCTATGGCCGTGAAGTTCTTGGCCACGAGCCGCCGGTAGAGGGCGTTGAGCCCCTTCAGTCCGTGATACTCGCCCTTGATGTCGGCTCCCATGAACCCTACGTTGGGCGCGAGCCCCTCGAAGAACGGGCGTGCGAACGGCTTGCTGAGCACCGTTATGCGCAGCTGTGGGTACTGCTGCGCCAGCGACCGCACCACTGGCACGGTCATAGCCACATCGCCCATGGCCGAGAAGCGCATGATGAGTATGTGTTCTGTTTTCAAGATTTCGTGTGATTTAGGAGTTCGGTTATCGTCACGGCCGTGCCAATAGGTCACGGCCAGAGGGTGCCGGCCGCTGTGCGCCCCGCTGCCTCACGCGCCGTCATGGGCGGAGTGTGCGGCAGCGGGGCGGGGCGGCGGTCACTTCTTGTAGAGCACGGGGTTGGTGGACGGGTCGTTGTACATCTTCATCTGCCTGTACACCTTCATGTACTTGCGTCCGGCCGCTATGTCGTCGAGCAGCTGGTCTATGGCCGTGGAGAGGTCGCGCTGCTGCTCCAGAAGCACGTCGAGCTTGGCCTGGCACTTGGCGCGGTGCTCCTCGGTGGCGTCATCGCGCTCTGCCTGCTCACGCATGTGGTATATCTTCAGCGCGAGGATAGACAGGCGGTCTACGGCCCATGCCGGGCTCTCGGTGTTGATGGTGGCACCGTCGAGCACCTTCACGTCGCTGTACTTCTGCCTGAAGTACGAGTCTATCTGCTCCACGAGGTCAGTGCGGTCCTGGTTGGAGCGGTCTATGCGGCGCTTGAGGGCGAGAGCCTCCGCCGGGTCTATGTGCGGGTCGCGGATGATGTCCTCGAAATGCCACTGCACAGTGTCTATCCAGCATTTCAGGTACAGCCTGTTCTCTATTTCGTCCCTGTCGTAAGGGTTGTTGATGGGTGTCTCTATGTCGTCCTTGATGTGATAATCGCGGATTGCCTGATTGAAAATCTGGTTGCAAAGTTCTGAGAATGACATTGATGTTAGGTTTTTTACGTTAATAATCAGCGGCCCTCATGGCGCGGCCGTCCATGCCGTGCCGCCCCATGCCACGGCCGCGTATCGCTGTGTGGCTGCTGCCCCGGCCGCCGTGTGCGGCATGCGCCGCCGGGCATGCTGCGCCGCGACGGGGCATTTACAAAGGTAGTGCAAAAGGGCCGAACTGCCAAATCCCTGCCGCATTTTTTGTGTCTTGTGTGTCATATTTCCTGCTGTGTGCGCACGTCAAGGACTAATTTATTGCACAAACACCCCTTGGGTGTGCATAGTATGGGCCTTTTTTGTATGAAAAATTTGCCAGAATGGATAAAAATGTGTTCCTTTGTAGCCGATTTTGAATATAGAAACTAATTACAAACATTTTAAAATTAAAAAATTATGTCAGAAATCGAATCAAAGGTAAAGGCTATCATCGTGGACAAACTGGGTGTTGACGAGGCAGACGTAAAGCCCGAGGCAAGTTTCACTAACGACCTGGGCGCCGACTCACTGGACACCGTTGAGCTCATCATGGAGTTCGAGAAGGTGTTCGACGTGACCATCCCCGATGACAAGGCTGAGAAGATAGCCACCGTAGGCGACGCTATCGCTTACATCGAGGAGAACGCTAAATAAATTCTGACAGTGCGCCCCTCGCGGGGCTCCAAGTCAGGCTTTAGAAGCGTCTATGGCTCTCTGACGGTTGATAGTTTCTGGCGTTTGCCGGCATGATGCCCTTTGGCGGCCGGCAATGATTGTTAGTGCCAGAAACCATCAACCCTCAAGCCGTCTGACGGCAGCACGCGGCACAGCAGTCCGTAGGCACGCAGCACGGCGACAATCATCAAGGCTATCAAGCCACGACAACTTTCAGGGGCGGGCAGGCCATACAATCCTGATGCCCGACACCATCCAGGCGCGTGCCGGAGCGTTTTGCCGGCAGCGACGCCAAGTTACGGTGACGCATGGCATCATGGCTCCTGCTGACAGGCGCCACGAGGCATTCAGTGCCATGATACGGCCCGTAACGCATTCCGCCACATTATATATTAATAGTCAAACAACAACCGGGCGTGCGCCGTGTGGCGGCACGCCAAACATCAATCGAATGGAATTAAAAAGAGTAGTAGTGACAGGTATCGGAGCCGTTACGCCCGTAGGCAACACCGCCGAGGAGACATGGGCCAACCTCATAGCAGGTAAGAGCGGAGCCGCCCCCATCACATCATTTGACAGCTCAAAGTTCAAGACACAGTTCGCATGCGAGGTGAAGGGCCTCAACGTGAACGAGTACATAGACCGCAAGGAGGCCCGCAAGATGGACCGCTACACACAGCTGGCCATCGTAGCCGCCAAGCAGGCAGTGGAGGACAGCGCCGTAGACCTCGACTCCATAGACAAGGACCGTGTGGGAGTGGTGTACGGAGTAGGCATCGGCGGCATCAAGACCTCCGAGGACGAGGTGGCATACTACGCACAGCATGAGGAGGCCGGCCCCAAGTTCAACCCGTTCTTCATCCCCAAGATGATAGCCGACATCGCCTCCGGGCAGATATCCATCCTCTACGGATTCCACGGCCCCAACTACACCACCACATCGGCATGCGCATCCTCGTGCAACGCCCTGGCCGACGCGTTCAACCTCATACGCCTGGGCAAGGCCGACATGATACTCGGCGGCGGTGCCGAGGCTGCCATCTGCGCCTGTGGCGTGGGCGGCTTCAACGCCATGCACGCGCTCTCCACACGCAACGACGACCCTGAGCACGCCTCACGCCCGTTCAGCGCGAGCCGCGACGGATTCATCATGGGCGAGGGCGCAGGATGCCTCATCCTCGAGGAGCTCGAGCACGCCAAGGCACGCGGTGCCAAGATATACGCCGAGATGGTGGGCGAGGGCATGAGCGCCGACGCGCACCACATCACGGCTTCGCATCCCGAGGGCCTCGGCGCCAAGCTGGTGATGCAGCGTGCACTCGACGACGCTGGCCTGAAGCCTGAGGATGTAGACTACATCAACGTACACGGCACGTCCACCCACGTGGGCGACATATCCGAGGCCAAGGCCATAAAGGCAGTGTTCGGCGACGCAGCATACAAGCTCAACATCAGCTCCACCAAGTCCATGACGGGCCATCTGCTCGGAGCAGCCGGCGCAGTGGAGGCCATGGTGGCCGTGCTCGCCGTGAAGAACGACATCGTGCCGCCCACCATCAACCACGAGGAGGGCGACAACGATGAGGAGATAGACTACAACTTGAACTTCACCTTCAACAAGGCACAGAAGCGTGAGGTGCGTGCTGCCATCAGCAACACGTTCGGCTTCGGCGGCCACAACGCCTGTGTAGCATTCAAGAAGTATGCTGAGTGATATCATTGACAGAATAAAGCTCCCTTTCCGCAAGGACAAGGAGCTTTATTTATCTTTATACTCCATCATCGGGTTCTACCCCCGCGACATAGCCCTCTACAAGCTCGCGCTCATGCACAAGAGCATGTTCAAGCGCAACGCCAAGGGCAAGCCCGTCAACAACGAGCGCCTGGAGTTTCTCGGCGACGCCGTGCTCGACGCCGCCGTGGGTGACATCGTGTACCGCCACTTCCCCGGCAAGCGCGAGGGATTCCTCACCAACACGCGCTCCAAGCTCGTGCAGCGCGACACGCTCAACCGTCTGGCGCAGGAGATGGGCATCACGCAGCTCGTGCTTTCCAACGGCCGCAGCATGTCGCACAACTCCTACATGGGCGGCAATGCCTTCGAGGCCCTCGTCGGGGCCATATACCTCGACCGCGGCTACGATGCCTGCATGCGCTTCATGAAGAAGCGCATACTGGCGCAGATGATAAACATCGATAAGGTAGCCTACAAGGAGGTGAACTTCAAGAGCAAGCTCATAGAGTGGACGCAGAAGAACCGCGTGAAGCTGGAGTTCAGACAGGTGAGCCAGAAGAAGGACAAGAACGGCAGCCCCGTGTTCGTCTACCGCGTGGAGATAGAGGGCGTGCAGGGCTGCGAGGCCAACGGCTACAGCAAGAAGGAGAGCCAGCAGATGGCCTCCAAGCGCACGCTCGACAAGCTGCGCAAGGAGTCGGCATTCCTCGACTCGGTGTTCGCCGCCAAGACCGACCGCACCAAGATGGAGGAGGAGCCCGTGGAGAACGTGCCCAGCACCGATGCCGCCGACGACTTCATAGTGCCGGCAGCCACCGCCGCAGGGCCGTCAGCCGAGCCACGCGCCGCCACCGCCGCACGACGGGGCGGAGCCCGTGAGCGCCGCTCGCCCATGTACGTGGGCCGCGGACGCGATGCCGCGGACGGCACGCGCGGCGATGACGCTCCGCAGACGGCCTCTGCTGACAAGGCAGCGGCAGCCGACCCCGAGTTCGACCTCAGCCACATCACCGCACGCGAGCAGTCGCGCGAGGAGATAATAGCAGCCGCCGAGGCCGCCGCATTCGACGGCGCCGAGGGCTGACACCGCACCACACAGGCATGTACGCGTGCCGCCACGGCCGACGCACGGCATGGAGGCACGCGCACATGCTTACACTCATAGCCACAGACCTATAATGACTCAAGACCGATAATTCATCACCAAAACCTATATTTATATGAGCTACTCCATGAACACTGTGCGTTCGGCCATCCTCGCCGTAGCGCTCATGCTGACACTCTGCGTGTCGGCAGCAGACACACCCGAGAACAGACTTATCACACTGCGCAACAACATGGAGCGCAGCGACAGCCCGCTGCTGCGCAGCCACGTGCTCGCACAGGTGGCCGACGTAGACAACTTCCAGGCCATGATGTACGCCGCCGCCTACCTCTCCGACAAGGCCGTGGCACGCACCGCCGCGCACACCGTGGCCGCCATAGCCGCACGCCACCCCGAGTACAACAGCCAGGCCATGCGCGATGCGCTCACACGTGCCCTGCCGCTGCTCAAGGGTAAGGACAAGAAGCAGGCCAAGGCTCTGCTGCGCAGTCTGCCCACCGACGTAGAGGGCTTCGTGTCCATATTCAACGGCCGCGACCTCACGGGCTGGAAGGGCCTCGTGCAGAACCCCATAGCACGCCGCAAGATGACCAGCGAGCAACTCGCCTCGGCACAGGTCAAGGCCGACGAGCAGATGCGCAAGGACTGGAAGGTGGAGGACGGGCTACTGGCATACGTGGGCACGGGCTTCGACAACATCTGCACCGTGGAGCAGTACGCCGACTTCGAGATGATAGTAGACTGGAAGCTCGACCCCTCGGGCACTGAGCCCGACGCCGGCATATACCTCCGTGGCACGCCGCAGGTGCAGATATGGGACATCGCACGCCTCAACGTAGGGGCACAGGTGGGCTCGGGCGGACTCTACAACAACACCCGCCACCGCAGCACGCCGCTCTGCGTGGCCGACAACCGCCTGGGTGAGTGGAACACGTTCCTCATCCGCATGGTGGGCGACCGCGTGTCGGTATGGCTCAACGGCACACAGGTGGTAGACAACGTGGTGATGGAGAACTACTGGGACCGCTCACAGCCCATCTTCGACTGCGACCAGATAGAGCTCCAGGCACACGGCAGCAAGGTGTACTACCGCGACATATACGTGCGCCGTCTCGGCAAGTGACAGCACAGTGCGGCCCTCACACGCGCCGCGCCGCGCACACGGCATTCGCCCCGCATCATCACGGCCGTCGCCCCACAGGGCGGCGGCCTCATCATTCATACGCTATGACCAATACACACATCACCGCAGCCACTGCCGTGCTCATGGCCGTGGCCGCGCTCACTGCTTGCGGCCCGGGTGCCGACAGCCGTCAGCCGCGCAAGACGTTCATACAGGAGGTGCGGCTCACCGCCACGCCCGTCAAGGACCAGGGGCGCAGCCCCCTGTGCTGGGTGTACGCCGTGCTGGCCACCATCGAGACAGAGCACGCCGCACAGGGCGACTCCGTGAACCTCAGCCCCGACTACACGGCACGCTGCCGTCTGGCCGCGCTGGCACGCCGCTGCTACCTCTCGCGGGGCCATGAGGCCATATCGCTGCGCGGCATGTGTACCACCGCGCTGCACCTGCTGCGCGAGCAGGGGGCCATGCCCTACGACTCATACCACCAGGTGCAGACCGTCAACTACAACGCGCTGGCACGCCGCGCCATGCTCGCCGTCAGGGCAAGCCGCACGCTGGCCGATGCCGACGAGGCCGTGGCACGCGTCGCCGACAACGCCATAGGCAGTCTGCCCACGCACGTCTACATGTTCGGGGCGGAGTACTCGCCCATCGACTTCGCGCAGAGCGTGTGCCGCCACGACGAGTGGCACGCCGTCACGAGCTTCACGCACCACCCGTTCGGCAAGCCCTTCCGCCTCGAAGTGCCCGACAACCTCATGGACGACATGTTCATGAACGTGCCCATCGACTCCCTCGTGGAGCGCATGCGCCACTCCCTGCGCCGCGGACACCCTGTGTGCTGGGAGGGCGACATCAGCGAGCCGGGCTTCTCGTGGAGCCGAGGCATAGCCGACATCAGGCCCGGCACGCCCGTCACGCAGCAGCACAGGCAGCAGGAGTTCGAGAGCCGCCGCACCACCGACGACCACTGCATGGCCATCACGGGCATGGCACGCGATGCGCAGGGGCGGCGATACTTCATAGCCAAGAACTCATGGGGCACGGGCAACCGCTACGCCGGCTACATGTACCTCTCGGAGGACTACGTGCGCCTGAAAACCATAGCCGTGCTGCTGCACGACTGAGCAGCGCGGCACAATCCGCCATGCCGCATGGCATGTCACGCCACGCCGCACGGCACAATCTGTCATCCATCGCAACGCATTGGCACACAGCGTGTTGCAAAACGGCCCGTTTCGTACCCCGAAACGGGCCGTTTTGCATCGTGTTTCGGGCCGTTCCATGCCGCGATATGGGCCGAAACGCAATGCCGTTCCGCCACGGTGCCGCGAGGAGCCGCCACGCATGACAGAGCCATGACATTTTTGCCGCCACGCATCACAAAACAGCCGCATCCGCGTTGCGGTATCAAGAAAAAACACTAACTTTGCCACCATCACAGCCGCACCGCGCACCATGCCGCGCACCACGCGTACAGACACCCACACACGGGTGCGCCACCCACACTGGCAAGTGGCGCGGCGGCAGGCACTAAAACACATACCACTATGGCAAAAGGAAAGAAAGGAGGCAAGCGCCTCGGCAAGAAACAGGTGGAGCAGAAACTCATAGAGTTCTTCACACAGCACGGCGACCGCGCCCATACATTCAAGGAGATATTCCGACAGCTGCACTTCGACACCCATCCCCTCAAGATGCTCGCCATTGACATAATGGAGGAAATGGCGTGGGACGACTTCCTCACGCGCGTGAGCGACAACTCATACCAGCTCAACACCAAGGGACAGGTGCAGGAGGGCACGTTCGTGCGCAAGGCCAACGGCAAGAACACGTTCTGCCCCGACGACGGCAGCACGCCGCTCTTCGTGGCCGAGCGCAACTCCATGTCGGCGCTCGGGGGCGACCGCGTGAGGGTGTCCGTAATGGCACGCCGCCGCAACCACATCAAGGAGGCGCAGGTCATAGAGATACTCCAACACGCCAAGGACACCTTCGTGGGCAAGCTGCGCGTGGAGAAGGACGTGGCCTTCCTCGTGATGCCAGCCGCCCTGTACCCGAGCGACATCATAATACCCAAGAAGAAGCTCAAAGGGGCGAAGAGCGGCGACAAGGCCGTGGTGAAGGTCACGCAGTGGCCCGATGCCGAACACAAGAGCATCACGGGCGAGGTGCAGGACGTGCTCGGCCCGACAGGCGACAACGACGTGGAGATGAACACCATACTGGCGCAGTACGGCCTGCCGTACAAGTACCCCAAGAACGTGGAGGAGGCCGCCGAGAAGATACCTGCCGAGATAACTAAGGAGGACGAGGCCGGGCGCGAGGACTTCCGCCCCGTGTTCACCTGCACCATAGACCCGCACGACGCCAAGGACTTCGACGACGCGCTCTCCATACGCCGCCTCGACAGCGGGCTATGGGAGGTGGGCGTACACATCGCCGACGTGTCGCACTACGTCACCGAGGGCTCTATCATAGACCGCGAGGCCGTGAAGCGTGCCACCAGCGTGTACCTCGTAGACCGCACCATACCCATGCTCCCCGAGCGGCTCTGCAACTACATCTGCTCGCTGCGACCCGATGAGGACAAGCTCGCGTACAGCGTCATCTTCAATCTCGACGACGAGGCCGAGGTGAAGTCGTACCGCATAGTACACACCATCATACGCTCCAACCGCCGCTACGCCTACGAGGAGGTGCAGGAGCTGCTCGAGCGCAACGGCGTGGCAGACGGCACAGGGCAGCCCGCCCCCGCGCCAGGCCCTGGCGGCTACGTCGGCGACAACGCCGACAGTCTCATACAGCTCGACCGCCTCGCCAAGAAGCTGCGCACGCGCCGCTTCAGCAACGGAGCCGTGAAGTTCGACCGCGAGGAGCTGCACTTCGACGTGGACGACAAGGGCAAGCCCACGCGCTGCTACTTCAAGCGGTCTAAGGACGCCAACAAGCTCATCGAGGAGTTCATGCTCCTGGCCAACAAGACCGTGGCCGAGAGCGTGGGCAAGGTGAAGAAGGGCAAGGCCGCCAAGACACTGCCCTACCGCGTACACGACAATCCCGACCCGCAGAAGCTCGAGACGCTGCGCGAGTTCGTGGTGAAGTTCGGCTACAAGATGAAGACCGAGGGCACCAAGGGAGCCACCGCACGCGCCCTCAACAAGCTCATGGACGAGAGCGCGGGACACCGCGAGCAGAACCTCATACAGCTCGTGGCACTGCGTGCCATGATGAAGGCCAAGTACTCCATACACAACATCGGGCACTTCGGACTGGCCTTCGACTACTACACGCACTTCACATCGCCCATACGCCGCTACCCCGATACCATGGTGCACCGCCTGCTCACGCGCTACGCCGCAGGAGGACGCTCCGCCAACAAGGAGCACTACGAGGAGCTGTGCGAGCACTGCAGCGAGATGGAGCAGACGGCCGCCAACGCCGAGCGCGACTCCATAAAGTACAAGATGGTGGAGTTCATGGCCGACAGGGTGGGCGAGGAGTACGACGCCCACATCTCGGGCATACAGTCGTTCGGCATATACTGCGAGATAGACGACAACCACTGCGAGGGCATGGTGCCCATGCGCGACCTCGACGACGACTACTACGACTTCGACGAGCGCAACTACTGCCTCGTAGGCCGCCGCCGTCACCACCGCTACCAGCTCGGCGACCCCATACGCATCAAGGTGGCACGCGCCAACCTCGAGAAGCGACAGCTCGACTTCACCATAGTGAGCAAGTGACGCACAGGCCAGTATGCCGCCCCGGGACACTTCATTCCCGGGGCGGTATCAACCTCAATCAATGCTGTCATCAAGCCAAGAAGATTTCATTTCAAGGATTCCATTTCATCAAATTCATTAAATATTTCTCAAAACAATTTTGTCGTTTTACATTTATTATCTATTTTTGTAATCACAAAACTACAACAAAGAATGGAAGATATGGATAGAGAAAAAAGAAAAGAAGAAGTTATTGCCATGCTTAAAAAGGCTATTGAGCATAAAAAAGAATGGCAAAAGAGATTTGAGGACACTTATGCCTCCCCTGGCATGAAGGTTGAGTTCTTCTAATGCTGCCAGCTATGAGACAATTGTCTTTGGATAGGATAAATTCTGTTTCACCCTATAAAGTATGGGCAACTGCCCAAGATAATGAATATAATTTCATAACAAGAAGTGGTGTTCTGTACGGAGTAAGTTTCATGGAAGAAATGAAAATTGCCGATGTTCAATCATATCAATTTTCATTCGCCAGACTAAATGCCATCCATTCTCAATTTGATGATGCCATTCATCAGACACTAATGGCCATAATTTGTGAGTTTTTCAATGCCAATAATGACATTCTGATTTACATTTGCGACACTTCCGATGGGAAAGAGACTTCACGTAGTAGGCTTTTCATCAAGTGGTTCGATGAATATGAAGAGAAATCACGCTTTATAATAAAGACGGCAAGCACATATATTAAAAACCAAGGTTTTTATACGGCAATGATTGTTGAGAGGACAAACAAGCATTTGGCTGCTATCATTGACGATTTTGACAATACAGCAAACCTTCTTTGCGACAAATAGACTTTCCAATCCAATTCATTAGCAAAGAAGAGCTTTAAGTTCTTCCTGCTTTTTACACCCTTTATCCACTGATATTTTCTGATGAATGAAAATCATCAGTCACAAGAGCCTTCGCGGCGGTAAAAAAAGCAAAAAAAGCATAACCGCCGACAGCATATTTGGCCATGTCGCGGAAAAAGCGTACCTTTGCAGCCGATTTAAGTAACATGTTTAACAATGTGGAAGAATTTGGCTGCTTGCAACCACACTAAAAAATGCTAAAACTGCGAAATCCAACACAGATTTCCGACGGTCGTTTGGCATTTTTCCACTTAAAAGAAAATTTGGAAAAATGAGTTATCTATTTTCATCAGAGTCAGTATCAGAAGGTCATCCCGACAAGGTGGCCGACCAGATCTCGGACGCGCTGCTCGACCAGTTCCTCGCCTACGACGAACAGGCACACTGCGCCATAGAGACATTCGTGACCACAGGACAGGTGGTCATCATGGGCGAGGTGCGCTCAGAGGCGTACATAGACCTGCAGACCATAGCACGCAAGGCCATACGCCACATAGGCTACACCAAGTCGGAGTACAAGTTCGACAGTGAGTCGTGCGGCATACTCACGGCCATACACGAGCAGAGCGACGACATCAACCGCGGAGTGAGCCGCGAGCAGGAGGAGGACCAGGGAGCCGGCGACCAGGGCATGATGTTCGGCTACGCCACCAACGAGACGGACAACTACATGCCCGTATCGCTCGACCTCGCGCACCTCATCATGCGCACGCTGGCCGACATACGCAAGGAGGGCAGGCAGATGACGTACCTGCGCCCCGACTCCAAGAGCCAGGTCACCGTGGAGTACAGCGACGACGGACAGCCCCAGCGCATAGACACCATCGTGGTGTCTACACAGCACGACGACTTCGGACCCGACGACGAGCAGATGCTCGCACGCATCACCGAGGACGTGAAGGGCATACTCATGCCCCGCGTCATGGCACAGATAAGCAACCCCAAGGTGCTCGCACTCTTCGATGAGCACATAAAGTACTACGTCAACCCCACGGGCAAGTTCGTCATCGGAGGCCCAAACGGCGACACAGGCCTCACCGGCCGCAAGATTATCGTAGACACATACGGCGGCAAGGGAGCACACGGAGGAGGAGCATTCTCGGGCAAGGACCCCTCCAAGGTAGACCGCTCGGCAGCATACGCCGCACGCCACATAGCCAAGAACATGGTGGCAGCGGGCGTGGCCGACGAGATGCTCGTGCAGATAAGCTACGCCATAGGCATGGCACGGCCCGTCAACATATACGTCAACACCTACGGACGCTCCAACGTGAGCCTCACCGACGGGGAGATAGCACAGCGCATAGAGCGCCTCTTCGACCTGCGCCCCAAGGCCATAGAGCGCGACCTGAAGCTGCGGCAGCCCATATACTTCGAGACAGCCGCATACGGACACATGGGGCGGCGCAACGAGGTGGTGGAGAAGACATTCACCTCACACTACCACCCCACACGCAAGATGAAGGTGGAGCTCTTCACATGGGAGAAGCTCGACCGCGTGGACGACATAAAGAAGGAATTCGGGCTCTGACCCGGAGGCGCGGGGCCGCGCCCCGCGCCGCATCTCACTCATCACCCATCACATGACCCAGCAAAACGACACCATCACACTGCAGGAGAACGGCGAGATAGAGCTCGGGGCGGCACAGCAGCGCCACACATGGCAGCCCACCGTCAGGGAGATACTGAGCTGGCTGCCGGCAGGAGCCACGCCAGAGCAGCAGGACTCCGCCGTACAGGCACACATCAAGCCGTCGGAGATACACTGGAGCCAGTGTCCCGACACGCTGCACCTGCCGGGACACCCCGTAGGCCACAGCTACCGCGACGTGAACCTGCCGAAGTACTACCGCGAGTCGTTCTTCACGGGACACCCCTACTTCCACCCCGACATGTTCGGCGGACGGCTCGGCACCGCCGGCGACCCCGTGCCGTACAGCATAGCCGGCGACAACATCATCACCGTGCTGCTGCTCGCGTGCTTCATCATAGCCACCGTGTCGTTCACCAAGTCGCGCGGCTTCATGGCACGGCAGGCCAAGCACTTCTTCAGGCCACCGCACGGGCTGCTCACCACCATCAGCGAGACAGCCACGGAGCTGCGCTTCCAGCTCATACTCGTGGCGCAGAGCTGCCTGCTCACGGCACTCGTGTACTTCTTCTATGTGCAGCTCCACGTGGCCGACACGTTCATCATAGACCAGTACCAGGTCATAGCCATATTCGCGGGCGAGCTGCTCGCCTACACGGCCATCAAGGCCACGGCATACACAGCGGTGGGATGGGTGTTCTTCACGCCGCCGCAGAACGACCTGTGGCTGAAGTCATACCTCTTCATCACGGCCGTGGAGGGCATCTGCCTGTTCCCGATAGTCATGCTCCAGGCATACTTCAACACGTCGGTGGCCACCACGCTCACGAGCGCAGTGGCCGTGATAGCACTGTTCAAGCTGCTCGCCTTTTACAAGACGTACAGCATCTTTTTCAGGAAGAACAGGGCCATTGTGCAGAATTTTTTGTACTTTTGCACGCTCGAACTGACACCGCTCGCAGCACTGCTGGGCATACTTGCCATGACATGCAACTATTTGAAAGTAAATTTTTAAGACACAAATGATAAAGAAAATCCTGGTTTCACAGCCGCAACCGACAAGCGACAAGTCGCCCTACTACGACATCGCGCGAGATTTTGGCGTAGAACTCGTTTTCAGACCATTCATTAAGGTCGAAGGACTTAGCTCAAAAGAATTCCGCCAGCAGAAGATAAGCCTGCTCGACTTCACCGCCGTGGTGTTCACATCACGCCATGCCATAGACAACTACTTCAAGCTGGCCAAGGAGATGCGCGTCAACATACCCGAGGACATGAAGTACTTCTGCGTCACGGAGACCATATCGCTTTACATACAGAAGTACGTGCAGTACCGCAAGCGCAAGGTGTTCTACGGCAACACGGGCAAGATAGACGACGTGGTGCCGCTCATGGTGAAGCACAAGTCGGAGAAATTCCTCGTGCCGCTGTCGAGCGTACACAACGATGCCATGACCAAGCTCCTCGACGCCAAGAAGCTCAACCACACGGAGTGCGTGATGTACCGCACCGTGAGCAACGACTTCACGGAGGAGGAGGCACGCGCCTTCGACTGCGACATGCTCGTGTTCTTCAGCCCCACGGGCATCAAGGCATTCACCAAGAATTTCCCCGGATTCGAGCAGGGCGACGTGAAGATAGCCACCTTCGGGCCCGCCACGGCCAAGGCAGTGGAAGCCGAGGGGCTGCGGCTCGACCTCCAGGCTCCCACCAAGGAGTGCCCGTCCATGACCAGCGCACTCAAGGCGTTCCTCTCCAAGAACAACTGACATACACCCACACACCCCTAAAGCCACCGTCAAGCCATGCCAACCCACGCACCACACAAGCACACCCTCGGCAAGCAAGAGCGCCTGTGCAGCCGCAAGCTCATAGACAGCCTCTTCAAGGGCGGAGGAAGCCGCGCAATGTCGGGCTTCCCCCTGAGGATGGTGTATGCCATGACGGAGCGGCACGAGGGCGAACCGGCGGCACAGATACTCGTGAGCGTGCCCAAGAGGTGCTTCAAGCGTGCCGTGAAGCGCAACCGCATAAAGCGGCTCGTGAGGGAAGCCTACCGCCTCAACAAGCACATCCTCGCCGACGCGCTGGAGCGGCACGAGCCGCAGATGAGCGCCACCATGGCGTTCATATACACCGACTCGCACCTGCACGACTACGCCACCGTGGAGCAAAGGGTGCGCAACCTGCTCACCCGGCTGTCCGAACGCCTATGACCACACCGCGCGACATCATGACAGGTGCGGCACGTCTGGCGGCACGCATAGCCACGCTGCCCATACTCTTCTACCAGAGGTGCATATCGCCATACACGCCGCCGTCGTGCAGGTTCACCCCCACATGCTCCGAGTACGCACGCCAGGCACTGCTCACGCACGGCATACTCAAGGGCACGGTGCTCGCCGCATGGCGCATACTGAGGTGCAACCCATGGGGAGGGAGCGGCTACGACCCCGTGCCGCCCAAGGGACGGTGGCACAACTGAACACGGAATATTCCCACACAAACATATCCACATTATGAAAAAGAACTTCGTTGAAGAACTGCGCTGGCGCGGAATGCTCGCGCAGATAATGCCGGGCACGGAAGAGCTGCTGCAGAAGGAGATGGTGACGGCATACCTCGGCACCGACCCTACAGCCGACTCCCTGCACATCGGACACCTCTGCGGCATCATGATGCTGCGCCATCTGCAGCGCTGCGGGCACAAGCCCATAATCCTCGTGGGAGGTGCCACGGGCATGATCGGCGACCCCTCGGGCAAGAGCCAGGAGCGCAACCTCCTCGACACCGAGACCCTCTACCACAACCAGGAGTGCATAAAGCGCCAGGTGTCCAAGTTCCTCGACTTCGACGCCGAGGGAGAGAACAAGGCCGAGATGGTGAACAACTACGACTGGATGAAGGACTTCTCCTTCCTCGACTTCGCACGCACCGTGGGCAAGCACATCACCGTCAACTACATGATGGCCAAGGAGAGCGTGCAGCAGCGCCTCAACGGCACGTCGCGCGACGGACTGTCGTTCACGGAGTTCACCTACCAGCTGCTGCAGGGCTACGACTTCCTGCACCTCTACCAGACCAAGGGCTGCAAGATGCAGATGGGCGGCAACGACCAGTGGGGCAACATGACCACCGGCACCGAGCTCATACGCCGCACCTTGGGCAACGAGGCTGAGGCATACGCCCTCACCTGTCCGCTCATCACCAAGGCCGATGGCAAGAAGTTCGGAAAGACGGAGAGCGGCAACGTGTGGCTCGACCCCAAGCGCACCACACCCTACTCATTCTACCAGTTCTGGCTCAACGTGAGCGACGACGACGCGGAGCGATACATCAAGATATTCACATCGCTCGACCGCGACACCATAGAGGCACTCGTGGCAGAGCACAAGCAGGACCCGGGCATGCGCGTCCTGCAGAAGCGTCTGGCCGATGAGGTGACCACCATGGTACACTCCAAGGAAGACCTCGACATGGCCAAGGAGGCATCAAGCATACTCTTCGGCAAGGGCACTAAGGACACGCTGCGCAAGCTCGACGAGGCCACGCTCCTGAGCATATTCGAGGGCGTGCCGCACTTCACCCTCGACAAGAGCCTGCTGGGCCAGCCCGCCGTGGAGCTGGTCACGCGCGACGACGTGAAGGTGTTCGCCTCCACGGGCGAGATGCGCAAGCTCGTGCAGGGTGGCGGCGTGTCGCTCAACAAGGAGAAGCTCACGGCCTTCGACCGCACGGTGTCTGCCGACGACCTCATCGACGGCAAATACCTACTCGTGCAGCGCGGCAAGAAAAACTACTTCCTCATCACCGTGAAGTAATGCCGCACGGCATCGCGCCCACCACGGGCTGAATGATACACTACCATATACGCCACACAAGCATACCCCGGGTCTGCCTGTGTGGCGTAATTGTTTTCACATGCACGCACCCATAGCCATGTCATTGCGTCTATCGGCAGACACGGTATAACGCTCTGTATCACAAAGCGTTGCATTTCAGGCTGAAACGCCGTATGAAATAGGCCGAATCGCCGTGCGGAATGGGCCATTTCGCGTTGTGATATGGGCCATTTCGCAGCATGAAACGGCCCGTTTCGCAAACGCCTCCGGCCGAGCCTGTCCGCACTACCGTGACAAGGCCGCCGCGATGCGGATTTTTTATAGTGCCGCATGTGTGTCGTATTTGTCGTTTTTTCATTAACTTTGTAGGCAGAAAACTAAAATCACATTATATAATGGAAGAAAAGCATTTCAAACGCACCACCGTGACGGCCGCCCTGCCGTATGCCAACGGTGGCGTACACATCGGCCACCTCGCCGGCGTGTATGT
>JALFIM010000057.1 GCA_022775985.1 Prevotella sp. | reverse complement strand
TCGACACCAAGCTGGCACGCTGCATAGGCGTAGACATACGCTACGTGCTGTACATGATGGACAAGTGGGGACACGCCGACCGTCTGCTCAAGGAGATTGGAGCTAAGTAATTATTAGTTATTAGTTATTAATGATTGGTTGTTATGATTAATGATTAATGATTAGGTGTTAGTTATTAGTTATTAGTTATTAATGATTAATTATCAGTGATTAGTTATTAATGATTAATTATCAGTGATTAGTTATTAATGATTGGTTATTAATGATTAGTTATTAATGATTGGTTGTTAGTTATTAATCACTAATCAACATTAGCAACTAATCATTAATCATTAATAACTAATAACTAATAATTAATCACGCTCCGAGAGAGGGCTGATGCCATTACTGTTTAGGTATGGCATCAGCCCTCTTTGTGTGTCAACACTTGTGTCATGCGTGTAGATACGCGCGTCAGCACTACACGCTGTGTGCTGTCACATGGTCATTTTTATAAACACTCAAGATGGAAATTCCCGCTTTTATAAAATTCTTATAAAAAAGTATTCACCCTATCGGGACTTTTGCCTGATACCTTTGTCTACTATCAATGAAAGGGCCGTGCGGTAAGTGACCGATACCGCACGCGCAAGCCCTTATGACTATTTTGACATTACAGCTATTAATCAAACCGATGGGGAAGCACCCCGCTAAAAACTAAAATATGAAGAAAAACTCGTTTCTAAAGGAAATCATCCTGTCGTCGGCAGCGGTGGCGTTGGCTCTGCCCATGCCTATATCGGCACAGACGCAGAAGGTGAGCCTCAACTTCAGGAATGTGTCCCCCAGGCAGTTGTTCAGGGCCATAGAGAAGCAGACGACATACCGCTTCTCTTTCCGCGACATGACCGTAGACCAGAAGAAGGACATAACCGTAAACTGCAAGGAGCAGACCGTGAAGAGCGTGCTCGAGCAGGTGCTGGCGAAGAGAGGACTCACCTACAAGATGGTGTCGGACAAGGACATCACGGTGATGCCCGTGGGGCATGATGCCGCCACGCCGCAGACGAAGCCGGCACAGCAGCGCGGCACACAGAAGAAGAACAAGATGGTACGCGGACATATCGTCGATGACCACGGCGAGCCCATAGTGGGTGCCGTGGTGAGGGTGAAGGGCACCACGCGCGGCGTGAGCACCGACATAGACGGCAACTTCCAGATAGAGGCTTCGCACAGCGACCAGCTCGACGTCACATACATAGGTTTCCAGACACAGAACGTGAAGGTTGACGACAACGTGAACTACGACATACGCATGGCCGAGGACAAGAAGCAGATAGAAGAGGTGGTGGTGACGGCATACGGCTCGGGCCAGAAGAAGGCTTCGGTGGTAGGCTCCATCGAGACACTCGACCCCGGCAAGCTGCAGGCCGGCTCCACCCGCTCGCTTTCCAACAACCTGGCAGGACAGGTGGCCGGCGTGATAGCCGTGCAGCGCAGCGGTGAGCCTGGCTACGACAACTCCAACTTCTGGATTCGCGGTATATCCACGTTCTCGGGCAACCAGAACCCGCTGGTGCTCATCGACGGCGTGGAACGCGACCTCAACAACATAGACCCTGCCGAGATAGAGTCGTTCTCGGTGCTCAAGGACGCGTCTGCATCGGCCATGTACGGTGTGCGCGGCGCCAACGGCGTGATTATCATCACCACCAAGCGAGGCAAGGTGGGCAAGCCCACCACAGACATACGCGTGGAGCGTGCCATAAGCAAGCCCACACGTCTGCCCGACTTCCTTGACGGGCCGGCACGCATGCGTCTGCGCAATGAGCTGCAGACCGACAAGACATACCCCTACTACTCCGATGAGGACATACGGCGCACGGAGGTGGGCTACGACCCCGACCTCTATCCAAACATCAACTGGATAGATGCCGTGACCAACGACTATGCCTACAACACCCGCGCCAACGTGACCGTAAACGGCGGCAGCGACTTCCTGCGCTACGCCCTCATAGCATCGTGGTACAACGAGAACGGTATCATAACACGCGACAAGTCGAAGGACTACGACACCAGCATACTGCTCAACCGCTACAACGTGCGTGCCAACGTAGACGTAGACCTCACCAAGACCACTCTGCTGCGCCTCAACATCGGTGGCTACCTGCAGGAGCGCAGAGGCCCGTCCAACAGCGTGAACCAGGGTCTGTACTACGCCATGACCGAGACTCCCATAGCATATCCTCCCATCTATTCCGACGGCACAGTGCCTCGCCGCGCCATAACGGGCACATACAGCAACCCGTGGGGCTACCTCACGCAGTTCGGCAAGAGCGAGACCAAGGAGTCGCAGATACAGGCCCTCGTGTCACTGGAGCAGAAGCTGGACATGATAACCAAGGGGCTCAAGCTCAAGGCTTCATTCGCCTTCGACTCCTACCAGTGGGTGGCACGCTACCGCAAGGTGAACCCCACCACCTACGCGCCGGCAACAGGACGCGATGCCTTCGGCAACCTCATACACGAGGTGCTCGACGCGGGCGACGAGAGCATGAGTTTCTCCACCGCCAGCAACTACGGCAACCGACGCACCTACATAGAGCTCGGAGCTACCTACCAGCGCACCTTCGGGCAGCACGACATAGACGCTCTCTTGCTGTACAACCAACAGAGCTACGACCCCGGCTCATACCAGAGCTACCGCAAGCAGGGCATGGCCGGCCGTCTGTCATACACCTTCGGCGGCAAGTACGTGGCTGAGTTCAACTTCGGCTACAATGGCTCTGAGAACTTCGCCAAGGGACACCGCTTCGGATTTTTCCCCTCGGGCGCAATAGGCTGGCTGCCATCGGAGGAGAAGTTCTGGAGTCCCATGAGTAAATACGTGAACAAGCTCAAGTTCCGCGCATCGTACGGCAAGGTGGGCAACGACGACATCGGCGGACGGCGTTTCGCCTACATCACCACTGTGAACACCAGTGCCGGCTCATATCTGTTCGGCGAGAAGTATGACGTGGCATACGGCGGACTGACAGACGGACAGGTGGGCGTGCCCAACCTCACATGGGAGACGGCATGGAAGCAGAACTACGGCGTGGAGCTGGGTCTGCTCAACATGCTCGAGCTGCACCTCGACTACTTCATAGAGACGCGCTCCAACATCTTCATGCAGCGCCGCACCACACCGGGTCTGCTCGGATTTGCCGAAGACCCGTGGGCCAACTACGGCAAGGTGCGCAACAAGGGCTACGAGGCCACGCTCAACTTCAACCACCGCTTCGGCAAGGACTTCTTCCTCAACCTGCGTGCCTCTTACTCTTACGCCAGGAACAAGATCCTGGAGATTGACGAGCCGGCAGCCAAGAAGGGCACCTACCGCGCACAGACAGGACACTCTATGAACGAGTTTTACGGACTAGTGGCCGAACGCCTGTACGAGGCTTCCGATTTCGATGAGAACGGCAAGTTGCTTAAAGACATTCCCAAACCTGAACTGGGCAACGACGTGAACCCCGGCGACATAAAGTACGCCGACCTCAACAACGACGGCATAGTGAACAGTGAGGACTGCAAGTACCTCGGCCATACCTCCGACCCACGGGGCATATACGGCTTCGGCGCGAGCATGTCGTACAAGAACCTCGACTTCTCGTTCTTCTTTCAGGGCAACTACGACACCTGGAACATGCTGCACGGCGACCTCATGATAAGCGGCATAGACACGCACAACTTCTACAGCAACGCCTCAGACCGCTGGACGGAGCAGAACCCCTCGCAAAACGTGTTCTACCCTCGTGCCTACGAAAACGTGCATCTCAACAACACCACCGCATCCACATGGTGGCTCAAGCGGCAGGACATGTGCCGTCTGAAGACCGTGGAGCTGGGCTACAGCCTGCCGAAGAGCTGGCTTGAGCGCATACACGTGCAGTCTACGCGCTTCTTCGTGAGCGGCAACAACCTACTGCTGCTCAGCGGATGGAAGCTGTGGGACCCCGAGCTCAACTCCAACACGGGTACGGTATATCCGCCCATGAAGTCGGTACTCTTCGGCGTGGAGCTTACCTTCTGACACGGTTGCCGCCGCACGGCGGAGAAAAAGCATTCATAACCTACCTATATAATATAAGAACAAAAAATCAAGAAAAAGATGAGAACATCAATCATAAAGTGCTCACTGCGCAGGCTCGCGCTGCACATCACGGCAGCCGTGGCCGTCATGGCTGCCGCAACGTCATGCAGCGACTACCTTGACAAGCAGCCGGACACCGAACTGACAATGGACATGGCCTTCAACAACCGCGAGAAGGTGAACGCCGCGCTGAGCTACTGCTACAGCGGCATACCCGGCCCCGAGGTGATGACGTACACGGGTATATACCCGGGCGACCAGTGGGGCGACAACATAGTGCTCAACCACAAGACCTCCACATGGTACAATCCATCCATAGCCATGCTGTACGACGGCTTCACACCGTCAAACGATGATGTGTCCAGCGGCCAGACATGGTGGGGCTACAGCTGCCTACTGCAGTTCTATCCGAAGCTCATACGCTCGGCACAGCTCTTCAACCAGCGCGTACACGCACTGCCCGACCAGGGACTCACGCAGAAGGACGTAGACAACATGAAACTCGAGATGCGCTTCCTCGTGTGCTACTACTACTGGATGGAAGCCATGATATTCGGCCCCATGCCCTTCTCTCCCGAGAAGCCTGTAGCCAGCGACGCGCCTGAAGAGGAGTACTTCCAGAAGCGCACGCCGTGGGACGAGATGATAAACTGGCTCGACAAGGAACTGCTCGCCCTCTCGGAGCTGCTGCCCGACAAGTACTCCGAGACCGACAAGTACGGACGCGCCACCGCCATCATGGCTCTCACCGTGCGCTCGCAGATGCTGCTGTTCAACGCCAGCCCGCTGGTCAACGGCAGTGGCAAGTGCAGCGACTTCGCCAACCGCGATGGGGAGAAGCTGTTTCCGCAGGGCTACGATGCCCATAAATGGGTGCGTGCCGCCGACGCATGCAAGCTGCTCATAGACCGTGCACACGCTGCCGGGCACAAGCTCTACACCGAGTACAACGCCGACGGCACCATCGACCCGTTCCTCTCATGCAAGAACCTGTTTTTCAAGTACGCCAGCGGAGGCAACGAGGAGATAACATTCCCCTACACCGGACGCTTCGGCGGAATAACACGCCTCGACTGGGAGGCATGGGAGGACATAGCCATACCGCGCACTCTCGGACACGCCGGCTTCATGGCCGTGTCGCAGAGCATGGTGGACGCGTTCTTCATGAAGAATGGCCTGCCCATAGACGACGCTGCCAGCGGATATGTCGAGACAGGATTCTCACAGGACATAGACAAGCGCGACACGCAGTTTGAGGGCGGCAGCGGCAACGCCGGCGAGGTGACCAACGCCGGCACGTACAACATGTGGTGCAACCGCGAGCCGCGATTCTATGTGGACGTGAACTTCCACGGACAGTGGAACAAGAAGCTCAAGCGCTCGCTCGACTTCATGCTGCGCCACAAGCGCGAGAACAACGGCGACTGGAACTCACCCGTGACCTGCTACCTCGTGCGCAAGAAGGTGCATGACGACGACCGTGGCAACCCCGGATGGGTGTCTACGCCGCGCCCCAACTTCCTCTACCGCTTGGGCATAAGCTACCTCGACTATGCCGAGGCCGTGAACGAGGCATACGACTCGCACGAGAAGCGTGCCGAGGCCCTGCGCTACCTCAACGGCATACGCCGCCGCGCAGGAGTGCGCGAGTACTCCTTCACTGCCGACAACTACCAGTACATACGCATAGCCGACACGCAGGAGGCCGTACGCAAGGTGGTACGAATGGAGCGCCGCGTGGAGACGTTCGCCGAGGGACAGCGGTTCACCGACATACGCCGATGGGTCATTGCCGACCAGATACCAGAGCTCGACGGCCCGGCTGAGGGCATGAACTGGCAGAGCACCGTAGACGCTGACTTCTTCAAGCGCACCAAACTGCTCGACCATGTGCGCACATGGGATGACAAATGGTACTGGATGCCGCTGCCGCAGAGCGAGGTAGACAAGAACACCAATCTCGTACAGGCTCCTGGCTGGTGACGGCAACGCCCCATGCTACCATACACATATATATGAACACACCTAAAAAGAGACGTATAATGTTACGACAAGGACATATCATACTACACATCAAGAACGGCACGGAGCGCGTGCTGCGCTCCCTGGCTCTCCGCAGCACGGTGCTGCTGTGCGGAATGGCCGCGCTGACGGCGCTGACGGCATGCAACAGCGACGACGACATACAGTTCAAGCCCGAGACCGTAGACGACCAGATGCTGGTCAAGGCTTCTGCCGACACCGTAAGGCTGTCGGCCCAGAACGCGGCGGAGACGGCCATCACCTTCCAGTGGAACACGGCCACGCCACGCAAGTACTACTCCTTCATAGAATACTATGTGCAGATATCCGAGCTCGGCTCCAAGGACCATGTGGCCGCGCTGAAGCGGCTTGACGACGATGCCACCTCATACTCCATGACACAGAAGGAGCTCAACAGTGTACTGACCGGGTGGGGCTATGGCCCGGGCACGGTGCTCGACCTGAAGCTCACGCTCATGGCCAAGCCCTTCAACACGCAGAAGTTCCTCATGCCCGAGACCTCCACATGCACGTTTGTGGCCGTATCATATTAGCACGGCGCATGCCGGTGCGGGGCGCCGGCATGCCACTATACTTACATAAAGCGAAACCAAAATAACAAAACCAAAAGAGATATGAAAACAAGAAAACTGTTAATGTTATTACTGTCGGCAGCGGTCATGGTAGCCCTGCCCTCATGCAGCGACGACGATGGCGACGGCACGACACCTGGAGGCACGTCGCAGACCGACACCACATCGGTGATAATAGCCACGCGCTATGTGCAGGCCGACGGCCACACCGACGTGACCAACGACCTGCAGAGGCTCATAAACGAGCACCCCAACCGCACCATCTACTTCCCCGACGGCGTGTACAAGATAACGCGTCCGCTGCGCACACCGGCCGATCCCAAGAAGAGCGTCATGCTGGTGCTCTCCAACTACGCGCAGATACAGGCCGCAGGCGACTGGACTGACGGCGAGGCCATGATACAGCTCGGCGGCTCGCACGCTGCCAACGACATAAACACCCCGGGCAGCAACTACGGCCTGAGGGGCGGTATTCTTGAGGGAGCCGGCGTAGCCAACGGCGTGTCGATAGACGGCGGACGCGAGACCACCATACAGAACGTGGCCATAAAGAACGTGAAGGTGGGCATACACATAAAGCCCGGTGCCAACAACGGCTCGTCAGACGCCGACGTGCGCGACGTGAACATCGTGTGCAACAACACCCAAAGCTCCGTGGGACTGCTCGTCGAGGGCTACGACAATACCTTCACCAACATACGCATAGCCAGCGTCAACGTAGGCGTGCAGCTCAAGAGCTCGGGCAACATACTGCGCAACGTACACCCGCTGTATGTGGCCGGCGCACAGCAGAACTACGCCTCCACGCGCGGCTTCGTGGTGGAGCAGTCAAACAACTGGCTCGACTTCTGTTACAGCGACACTTTCGCCAAGGCATTCTACCTGGGCAAGGACGTGAAGGTGAACATGACCAACTGCTTCACCATGTGGTACACAGGTTGGGACCAGCCCGAGGTAGCCATCTGGTGTGAGGGACGCTTCAACTCGGTGGTGAGCACCTTCCGCGCCGACTTCCGCAACGACCAGCCCGTGAAGTCGTACACACTGCTGCATGCTGCCACGGGCGGCTCGGGCACTATGTCGCAGACAATATACCCCAACGTGAGACTCACCGACGACATAAGCGCACGTCACATAGTAGTGAAATAAGCATGCCTCGACAATGAGCTGGCCACTCCCTGCCGCCGCACGCCACAGCAACAGGGAGTGGCACCGAAGAAAAAACGAGGAAACGCCCCAAAAGCCCGGAAACAAAGACAGGCGAAATATTCGTCATTTCAATTTACAAACAAATAAAAACAAAAACTTTACATCATGAAAAAGAACCTTTACATCAGCTGTATGGCTGCCGCTCTTTGCCTTGCAGCACCCACAGCGGCAAACGCGCAGGAAGAAACCGTTGACGGATGGCACGTGGAGACTCTCATACCCGCCAACCCCGACGCGGCATGGGACTATGCCGAGACTGCTCCCGGCGAGGAGGGCTACGGCAGCGCACAGGTGCCGATGCGCCCCAGCTGGATGTGCTTCGTGGCATCCAAGGCCAACCAAGAGTTGTGGATAGGCACGGCCGGCAAGGGCATATACCGCGCCGACCTCGTGAACAAGAACTTCAAGAAGGTGTTTGACAACGACTTCGGCTACGAGAGCATGACTTTCTTCTCGTTCTCCGCCGATGGCGACACGCTCTTTCTCGGAGGCTTCGATGCCGGCATGAAATATGCCGTGCGCGACATGGACGGCAACATGGGCGAACTGCAGGACTACGCACAGAACAACAACCCCTACGGCGCCGTGCAGAACCCCGTGAACAAGTGCGTGTACACATCCACATGGGCTGGCAAATTAGACCACCTGAACGGCACGTACGACGAGGCTTCCAACCTGTACACGGCACAGAACGTGTTTAATTTCAACGACCCCGCATACGGCACGGAAGGCATAGCCTGCAACAAGCCGGCCATGGTGTTCCACCCGCAGGGCCTGTACATGAACATACTCGACAACATGTCAGGCATGTTTGTCTACCGTGTGAACGCATCCGACTACTCTCCCGAACTGTCGGGCTTCCAGACTCTCGCCGGCAGCGAGACTGGCTATGCCGACGGCAAGGGCACGGCCGCACAGTTCAGCGGCGACCTCAAGTACGGTGTGTTCGTACTCAACAAGGCACGCTACGACAACTATGAGGACGACTACTACGACTTCATCGTGAGCGACACAGGCAACAACCGTCTGCGCAAGATAGACCCCGAGGGCAACGTCACGACATTTGCCGGCAACGGTGAGCCCGATACCGCCGACGGCGACTATGTAGACCTTAAGCAGTGTCCGCTCAAATATCCCACAGTGGTGGCCTACGACGAGGGCACGGAGTCGGTGTATTTCGTTGACCAGGCAGGGCTGCGCAGCATAACACCGGCACAGGTCGTGAACGGCATATCAGACATCAATGCCGACAAGGCCACGAAGAAGAGCGGCTGCTACACCATCTCCGGCCAGAAGGTGGAGAAGCCCTCGCAGAAGGGCCTGTACATCAAGGACGGCAGGAAGATTGTCGTAAGATAAGGCCGTCACACGAAAGGATTGTTTAAGATTATATATAGGCGGGCCTTGACGGCAGTGTTACCACGGCTTTGACACATGGGAGCATTGCCGTCAGGGCCTTGCCACGCTTTTTAAGGCAGTATTCTTTGCCACCATGCTTATTTTTTAGTACCTTTGAATAAGACAAGCTGCGCACAACACACTTAGTACATTATGACAACAGACGCGGACAACCAGAAGTTACTCATAGCCCTATTCAAGGAAGGCTCCGTGCAGGCGTTCGGCAGGATATACGACATGTATGCCAAGCGTCTGCTGGCCTTCTGC
Source organism: Prevotella sp. (assembly GCA_022775985.1). GTDB lineage: Bacteria > Bacteroidota > Bacteroidia > Bacteroidales > Bacteroidaceae > Prevotella. The sequence continues at coordinate 1,823 of JALFIM010000057.1, read as the reverse complement.
TGCCATTACGCCGCGTCAAGGGAAGATGCCGAGGAGATTGTGGAGGACGTATTCGTACGCCTGTGGAACAGCCGTGAGAGCGTACGCGAGACGGAGTCGCTGCACTCGCTGCTCTTCACCATATCGCGCCGACTCGTGATAAACGCCTGGCGGCGCAGCGTCAACGCGCCCGTGTTTGAGGACAGCCTCGACGCATGCCCCGACATGGGCACCGAGGCGCAGGCATTGCGCGACATGAACTACGAAGAGTTCCGCTGCATGGTGATGGGCTACATCAACAAGCTCACGCGCACGCAGCGACAGGTGGTCATACTGTCAAGGCTCGACGGCTACAACAACAGCGAGATAGCATCCATGCTGTCTATGAACGAGAAAACGGTGAAGAACCAGCTGTCTCTCGGCATGAAGCGGCTGCGGCAGCTCATGGGGCACATGTACATGCTCGTGCTACTGCTGATGTACGGATAGGCCGGCGGCCTTTGCCCTGCGGCATACTTCTATGTGTCTGACGGCAATGAATCCTCGTTCCTAACAATAAAAGACCAACGTATATGACTATTGAAGAACTGCAAGACGAGCGTCGGCGTGTCAATGGCATGAGCGACGACGAGATGACTGCGGAGATGAGGCAGTACTGGGACAGCCCCATGAACGAACAGGTGGCGGCCGATGCCGATGTGGCCGACATCAAGCAGCGCGTGCTGGCACGCATAGGCTACCGCCGCAGGAGATGGAGTCTCGTGATACGGACTGCGGCCGCATGCGCCGCAGTAGTGGTGCTTGCCGCCACGGCATGGCTCTATGCCGACAGCCGCATGCCCGGCCCGCCTGTGGCCGTAGCCACGGGCGCGGGAGAGAGGGCCACGGCCACCCTGCCCGACGGCACCACGGTGAGGCTCAACGCCAACTCGCGCGTGGAGTACCACCCCAAGGGCTTCAATGGCCGGCAGCGCGACGTGACGTTCACGGGCGAGGCCTACTTCACGGTGGCGCGTAATGCCGACTGCCCGTTCATCGTACACACAGGGGCCTCCACCGTGGAGGTGCTCGGCACGCAGTTCAATCTGCGCTGCTACGCCGCCGACAGCCATACCACGCTGGCTCTTGACCACGGCTCTGTGCGTCTGGCCGCAGCAAAGGACGGCAGCGAGGTGATAATGCGCCCCGGCGACATGGCAAGCCTCGACAACAGCACAGGCAACATAGACGTGAGGCATCACGCCGACAGCTACCAGACCAAGGCGTGGCTGCGCAACGAGATGGTGTTCGACAAGGCACCGCTTGACAGCGTGCTGGAAGCCATCGGGCAGTGCTACGGCCGCCACATAAGGATAGAGGGCAACTACCGCGCCACCGACACCTTCAGCGGCACACTCGCCACCGACAACCTCGCCGATGCCCTCGGAGTGCTGTCATCACTCTATCATCTCAAAGTAGAGAACAATGGCAACGACATCGTGATGAAGGGAAAGATAAAGTGAAGAGTGAAGAACGAAGAGTGAAGAATCCATTGGATAAGGGAAGAGTGAAGAACGAAGAGTGAAGAATCCATTGGATAAGGGAAGAGTGAAGAATCATTGGATAAGGGAAGAGTGAAGAATCATTGGATAAGGGAAGAGTGAAGAATCATTGGATAAGGGAAGAGTGAAGAACGAAGAGTGAAGAATCCTATACCTGAGACTGCGGTAGTGTAAACAGAACTGTGTCACGGCTCTGATTTTTTATTCTTTCCCTCTTATTTGTGTGCAGATTTCATATCTGCATACAAATAAGAGGAGCCTTTCACAGGCAAAGTTACATAATCTTGAACCTATCTCCAAATT
>JALFIM010000019.1 GCA_022775985.1 Prevotella sp. | reverse complement strand
AGCTGTTTTGTTACCACAAGATGCGAAAGAGATAGCTGCGATAGCTACGAACATTAAAACTAATTTTTTCATTTTCTTTGCTTTTTAAATCTGTAAAACAATCATTTGTTTATTAAAACGTTGCAAAGGTAAGTATTTTTTCAATACGGCGTTCATGTTTTTGAGTTTTTTTTATATGAAATATTAGATACATGATGTAATATGCGGATTATCAATGCATTACAAATGTATAATAAATGTTAAAGATGATATGCACGTTCTTGTCACACATGCGGTTTATGCTGCTTATAGAAGTGACTGTGCGCTATGGTATGCGTATGTGATACATATCCTGTGTATCAGTGTTATGACTGTGTTTAAAGTGCCGTTGTGGCAATGTTTTGCCCACGGATTCAGTGCGGTAGTTGATGCGCCTTGTAATGTGCTGATAGTAAGCGCGTTGCAAAACGGCCCATTTTGCGGCCCGAAATGGGCCGTTTTGCAACGTAAAATGGGCCGTTTCGGGAGGTGAAACGGCCCATATCGTAAAACAGTGAGGGCAGCATTTCCTGCCAATAGTGTCATGGCCGGGAAATACTGCCCTCGCTTTATGTTTCTATGTGTAGTAGTGTGTGCCTGGAGAGTATGCTTACATTTGCGTTATAGTCATCTCAAGTCCACGACCTCTGCCTTCGGGAAGTCCTTGGTATTGAACACGAATAGGCTGTTGGCTTGATTCTTCTCCTTGAAATTGCTTATCGTTATGGTGCTCCATTGTGAGTTCTGGCGCATCTTTATCTTGGACGGCACGTATGTCTTTTTGTCTATGGTGATGTACATCTCCTTTATGGTGCGTGATGTGTTCTTAGCTGTGAGGTGTACATTGTAATTATTCCCGACCTCATCCACGGACATTGTGTAGCCCGTCTTGTATATATGTATGAATGTGTATGGGTTCATGGACATCTGCTGTGCCTGTGTAGGAGTGGTTATGTTCACCTCTTCCGTCTTTTTGAGGTAAGTCCATTGCGTCTTGCCATTAAACCATACTATGGCATGCGGGGTGCGGGCATTGAACTTATTGCCTTTGATGGCTATGGAGCCTGATACTGAGCCCACCTTGGTGTTGGAGAATGTGAAGTCGGCACTTGCGCCGCCACGTCTGCCTACAATACTCGCGGTCTTGTCGAGTATGCTCATAGCCTTGTTGCCTTGGGCATAGCCGTAGGCAGTCGTGAGAAGTAAGATAAATAGAGAAACAATACTTTTAAGTTTCATGACTGTAATGTTTTTTTATGATGTGCAGGCCGTGGCCCGCACATCTTTGTGTTTTGTTGTATTCTATATATTGTCGTATGCGTTATGAACGTATGTGCTGTGGCGGCTTATCTTTTCAGCGATGCCAACAGGGTGTTGAGTTGGTTCTCGTCAGATATGAGCACCTCGCGTGGCTTGCTGCCTTGGGCCGTGCCGACGATGCCGGCTTTCTCGAGCTGATCCATGAGCCGTCCTGCGCGGTTGTAGCCTATGGCGTATCTGCGCTGTATCATGCTCGTGCTGCCTTGCTGGGTAGATACCACCGAGCGTGCTGCCTCCTCGAAGTACGGGTCGAGGCTGCCTATGTCGCTTGATGCGCCTCCCGATGCAGTCTGGTCGCCGTCGGGGTTGACGGGCTCAGGTATGTCGAGTGGCTCTACCGGGCCTACCTGACTGGATATGAATGCATTTATGCGCTCCACCTCAGGCGTATCGACAAATGCACACTGCACACGCACAGGCTCACTTCCATTGTTGAGAATCAGCATGTCGCCCTTGCCGATGAGCTGGTTGGCTCCCGGACGGTCGAGAATGGTGCGTGAGTCTATCATCGCGCTCACCCTGAACGCCATGCGTGCAGGGAAGTTGGCCTTGATGGTACCTGTTATGATGTTGGTGGTAGGGCGCTGGGTAGCTATAATCATGTGTATGCCCACGGCACGTGCGAGCTGTGCTATGCGTGCGATAGGACGCTCTATGTCCTTGCCGGCCGTCATTATCAGGTCACCGAACTCATCTATTATTACCACTATGTAGGGCATGAAGTCGTGCCCTTTCTCAGGATTGAGCTTGTGGTTGAGGTATTTCTCGTTGTACTCCTTTATGTTTCGGGCACCAGCCTCCTTGAGCAGTATGTAGCGGTTGTCCATGAGTCCGCACAGACCATTGAGAGTCTTTACCACCTTGCTCGTATCGGTGATAATCGGTTCGTCGTAGTTCTCCTCGAGAGCGGCCATGAAATGGTTGGCGATGGGGTTGTACACGCTGAACTCCACTTTCTTCGGGTCTACCAATACGAGCTTCATCTCGTTGGGATGCTTCTTGTATAGCAGTGAGGTGATGATGGCATTGAGTCCTACGGACTTTCCCTGTCCTGTGGCACCGGCCACAAGCAGGTGCGGCATCTTGGCCAGGTCGGCTATGTACACGTCGTTGGTGATGGTCTTGCCGAGAGCTATGGGCAGCTCGAATTTGCATTCCTGAAATTTGCGTGAGTTGAGAATGCTCTCCATCGACACTATCTGCTTCTTTTGGTTCGGCACCTCTATACCCACGGTTCCCTTGCCCGGTATGGGAGCTATGATACGTACCCCCAAGGCCCTGAGACTGAGAGCGATGTCGTCCTCAAGGTTTCTTATCTTTGATATGCGCACGCCTTCGGCAGGTGTCACCTCGTATAGTGTTATGGTGGGGCCTACCGTGGCCTTTATCTCCTTTATGCTTACCCCGAAACTGTTGAGTACTTCCACGATTCTGGCATTGTTGCTCTTTATCTCATCCATGTCTACGGTGGGATTGCCGTTGGTGTCGTATTTCTTCAGCAAGTTGAGGGTGGGGTACTTGTAGCTTGTGAACGGCTCCTTGGGGTTTATGGGGGTGTTGATGTCGTAGGAGTTGTTGAGCGTGGCCGCATTGGCTTTCTGCTCTTGTTTGGCTACCTCCACTACGAGTCCAGCCTCGGCGTTTGTTGCGGAGGTGTCTGCCGAGGGCTTTGTCTGGGTAGGCTTTTCCTGCGTGGAGGTAGCTTTGGTGGATGTGCTGGGCATGGGCTTCTCGTCCTTGAAGTCGGTGAGGTCTATTACGGCGAGTGGCCCTTCTGCCTGTTTGGTTTTCTCGGCCTTGTTGTTCTCGGCATCATCAGCATCGTTGTTGCCGTCAGCGTCGTGTACTTCTTCCTGCATGTCGTAGGACATATTGTCGTTGGCATTGGCCTCCATGGAGTTGGTGACGGTCACTTTCACCTTGCTGGCGCGGTATTTTACGGGATTCATCAGCTTGCGTATGAGGTCTATGGTTCTGGCACTTACGAAAGTCATGAATATTATGGCCGTGAGTATGAGCGTGATGGTGAGCCCTGGGGTGCCTATCACGTTCTCAAGTCGCTGCACGCAGTATAGGCCATGATTGCCCCCGGGATTGTAGAACGAACCACGCATAATGGGAGTGAGGAACTTGGCGAATGCCACCGACATCCACACCATCATTATCGTGAAATAGAAAAACCATTTCTTCAGGTTCAACGTGTATGCACGCATGAGCTGGAGCGAGCTTATGAACATGAAGGCAGGAATGAAAAATGCCGGTAGTCCGAAACTCAGCGTTATGAAGTAATAGGATATTATGGCTCCTGCGCTGGCGCAGCAGTTGGCGAAGATGTTTGACTCATTAAGCCACTCGTTGGGGCGTAAGTTCTCGAGGATGCTTTGGTCAGCGGCACCAGTGTTGATGTACGATGCGAATGATATGGCGATGAATAGTGATGACAGGCAAAGAATCAGTCCTAAAATGAAATCGAAGTGCTTGTTGCTGAGCATCTCGTGAAGGTTGGTCTTTGTGTCAGTGGTCGCTGGTTTGCGTGTAGCTTTTTTCTTTGCCATTGGTGAATGTGTCTTTTTTATGTGCAAAAATACTGTAAAATTGTTGTATTCGTACATAAATTTATAACTTTTTTCCTAATTTTGCAGATTGTAATATATTACACAGTGATGAAAATCATATACAATAAATTTGACAAAAACAAAATCAACAGTTTACCCCAAGTCTTGTTTGAAGGGCGTATAGTGGTCGTGCAGAGCGAGCAGGAGGCGAGAAAGGCAGTTGACTATCTGCTCAGTGCCGACATTATAGGCGTTGACACGGAGACCCGTCCAGCCTTCAAGAAGGGACAGATGCATAAGGTGTCCTTGCTGCAAGTCTCAACTAAGGATATCTGCTTCCTCTTCAGATTGAACATAATAGGTATGCCCGAACCTGTCATCAGACTGCTTACAGACACCACTGTGCCGAAGATAGGGCTCTCGTGGCATGATGATATATGCTCCCTACACCGCAGGGCAGAGTTCGTGCCGGGCCTGTTCGTGGATATTCAGGACATGGTCGGGAAAATAGGAGTGGAGGACCTTAGCCTTCAGAAACTCTATGCCAACATCTTCGGGCAGAAGATAAGCAAGCGCCAGCGACTCACCAACTGGGATGCCGACGTGCTCAACGAGAAGCAGAAAAGATACGCCGCTACTGACGCCTGGGCATGTATCAACCTGTATTATGAGATACTGCAGCTTGAGGCCACGGGCGATTATAGGCTCAAGGTGCTTGAGGAGGCCCCTAAGACGGTCAAGGCAGAGGCTGTAGCTGCTGGGTGAATGTGCCCACGGCATGTGTTGACAGCGTGTGACATGTTTTCGGAATGAATCATTAAAAACAAGAAATATAATAATGTATAAGTCTATATATCTGAAGAGGGGAAAGGAAGAGAGCCTGAAACGCTTTCACCCGTGGGTGTTCTCGGGTGCCATTTCGCATAGCGATGGCAGCGAACTGTGTGACGGCGACATTGTGAGAGTGCTGACAAACGGCGGCGAGTTTGTGGCTGTCGGCATGTTTCAGATAGGCTCCATTGCCGTCAGGGTGCTGTCGTTCTCCGACATCGTCATTGACACGGCATTCTTCGTGTCGCGCATACAGGTGGCACTTAATATGCGCCGTGCCGTGGGGATAGCCGACAACCCCCACAACAACACCTACCGTCTCGTACACGGAGAGGGCGACTTGCTGCCAGGCCTGGTGATAGACTGCTACGGCCCTACGGCCGTGATGCAGGCCCACTGCGTGGGTATGCACGTAATGCGCGACATGGTGTGCGAGGCTTTGGTGAGTGTTATGGGCGAGCGTATCTCCAATGTATATTATAAGAGCGATACCACTCTGCCGTTCAAGGCCGACATAGAGCACGAGAACTCGTTTATTTATGGCGGCGACGACAATGACATAGCTGTGGAGAACGGCCTCAAATTTCATGTAGACTGGCTGAAGGGACAGAAGACGGGGTTCTTCGTTGACCAGCGTGACAATCGCAGTCTGCTTGAGTCTTACGCCAAGGGCCGCTCCGTGCTCAACATGTTCTGCTATACAGGTGGATTCTCTGTGTACGCGATGCGTGGTGGCGCGAAGCTGGTACATTCGGTAGACAGCAGCGCGAAAGCCATTGAGCTGACCAACAAGAATGTGGAGGAGAATTTCGGCAATGACCCACGCCATGAGGCGTTTTGTGAGGATGCCTTCAAGTTTCTGGATGCCAATGACGGCAAGTACGACTTGATGGTTCTTGACCCTCCTGCATTCGCGAAGCACCGCGCTGCGCTGCATAATGCGCTGAAAGGCTACACGCGCCTCAACGTGAAGGGACTTCAGCGTATCAAGCCTGGAGGTCTGCTGTTCACTTTCAGTTGCTCACAGGTTGTCACTAAGGAGAATTTCCGCAATGCAGTGTTCACCGCCAGCGTACAGGCCAACCGTAAGGTGCGTATACTGCACCAGTTGCATCAGCCGGCCGACCATCCTATAAATATCTATCACCCAGAGGGTGAGTATCTGAAAGGACTTGTGCTGTATGTCGAGTGATAATGCCTCTTCCGCCAAGGCGTTTGAGCGTCGGGTAGCTGAGTACTCCTCGTCAAGGCAACTATTTCTACATGGCGCAAAGTACATAGTGGCCCTGTCTGGCGGTGCCGACAGTGTGGCTCTGACGTATGTGCTGCTGGCTATGGGTGTGCATGTTGAGTGTGCCCACTGCAATTTCCACCTTCGTGGAGCAGAGTCTGACCGTGATGAGATGTTCTGCGTAGACTTGTGCTCAAAACTCGGTGTGAGACTGCACAGGGCGCATTTCTCTACGAGGGAATATGCGGAGGCTCATCATGTAAGCATAGAGATGGCTGCGCGTGAACTGAGGTATGGTTGGTTCAGAAGTCTGCGTAAGGATTTAGGGGCGGAAGCCATTTGTGTGGCACATCATCGTGACGACTGCGTAGAGACAGTACTGATGAACCTTGTCAGAGGTACAGGCGTACATGGCTTGCGCGGCATTCTTCCGAAAAATGACGATTTGATTCGTCCGATGTTGTGCGTCGGACGTGAGGATATAGAGAACTATCTCGCCGCTCTGAGGCAGGATTATGTCACCGACAGCACAAACCTCGTGGACGATGTGGTGAGAAACAAGATACGACTGAAAGTGCTGCCGCTGCTTATGGATATAAACCCGAGTCTGAAGTCTACTGTCGCAGAGGTGGCAGAGCACATGACGGAGGCGTGTAGGATTATAGACTATACGTTGGATAAGGCTAAGTCTGAGGTCATGTGTGGCGGCGCAATAGACATTGCCAAGCTGATGACATTGCCTTCGCCAGAGTATGCGTTGTTTATGATACTCAAGGACTATGGGTTCTCTTCTTCACAGTCGAAGGCCGTGCATGCAGCATGCTGTCGCCATGAGGCAGCGAATGGGAAAGTGTGGAGTAGTGACCGCTATGACCTGCTGATAGACCGTGGCCGCATGGTGCTGGAAGCTAAGGAACTGTCGCCATTCAAGGAGATGGTGATACCTGAGACTGGACTTTATGTCATTCGAGGTACGGAGTCAAGAATTAAAATAGAGCAACTTGCCGTTGACTCAGATTTCCGTCTGATTAAAGAGCGGTTTTGCATTTGTGTTGATGAGTCGCGGCTGCAGTTCCCACTGCATCTGAGGAGGGCCGTGCAAGGCGACAGGTTCGTACCCTTCGGGATGAGGAACAAAAAACTGCTAAGTGATTTTCTCACGGACAAAAAGAAAAATCTGTTTGAGAAACGTAGGCAACTCGTCCTCACATCGGCAAATGGTGATATCATTTGGGTCGTGGGAGAACGAGTTGACAATAGGGTGAGGGTAGATGATACTACCTCAACTGTGCTAAGAATCTCTCTGCTCTGACGAGATCGTCGGGCGTATCTATGCCGATAGTCTCTACGTCAGTGAGTCCTACTTTTATTTTATATCCATTCTGGAGCCAGCGCAGTTGTTCGAGGCTCTCGGCTTTTTCAAGCGACGACATCGGCAATTTGGTGATAGCCGAGAGCACCTCTCTCTTGTAAGCGTATATGCCTATATGCTTGAGGAAAGGATAAGCATTGAGCCATTCTGCCTCCTCCTTCCCACGTACGAAAGGTATCACTGAGCGTGAGAAGTACATGGCATAGCCGTTATTATCCATGACTATTTTCGGGGAATTGGGATTCTTCAGGGCATCCAGTGTCTTGAATGGTATGCCAAGTGTGGCTATCTGAGTGGTATTGTCGTCGAAACAGTGACACACGGCATCTATCTGTGACTTATGTATGAATGGCTCGTCGCCCTGAATGTTGACGATTACATCCCAGTCACCGCCTATTTTGCTTGCGGCCTCTTCTATCCTGTCGGTTCCGCTTTTGTGGTCGGAACGTGTCATGACGGCATGTCCGCCGAACGACTCCACGGCTTTGAGTATGCGCTCGTCGTCGGTGGCTACGTAGGCATTGCCCAAAGACTCACATACTTTAGTATAAACATGTTCTATAACGTATTTCCCTCCAAGCATGGCAAGAGGCTTGCCAGGGAAACGTGACGAGGCATATCGTGCCGGTATTATTCCTATAAATTTCATTTTGAAAACCTTTTGTTTGGATGCAAAAGTATATATTTTATACGATAAAGTGTGTCGGCATGATGATTTTTTGAAAAAAAACATAATTATTTTTGTGGTATCGCCTAAAATGGCTAATTTTGAAAATCTGAACAAAACATCCGCCTTACGGCAGACGGTACTTAAACTAACAGTAAGAAAAGTGAGACTGAAAAAACAATTATATGGCTTTTTATTGGCATTTGCTCCTTTATGTGCGAATGCCCAGAAGATAACCCTTGGCTCGTGTGTCACCAAGGATGGTGGCGAATATAAGGGACAGGTGCAGTCGGGCAAGCCTCATGGAAAGGGAATAACAGTATATAAGAACGGTGACACCTATGAGGGTGAGTACAACAAAGGCAAGCGCCAGGGACAAGGTGTCTATTCTTTCGCGGACGGTGAGAAATACGAGGGCGAATGGTTCCAAGACCAGCAACATGGCATGGGAACCTACTATTTCATGAACAACAACAAGTATGTGGGGCTTTGGTACCGCGACTATCAGCAGGGACACGGTACGATGTACTACTTCAATGGTGATAAGTACGAGGGAAACTGGCAGCAAGACAAGCGGAGCGGTAAGGGAAAGTACACTTTTGCCAGCGGAGCTTACTACGACGGAAACTGGGAAGATGACAAAAAGTGTGGTAAGGGATTCTTTGACTGGGGCGACGGCACGACCTACGATGGTATGTGGCTTGACAACCAACGGTCTGGAAAGGGTACCAACAAGTATGCTGATGGCGACGTGTATGTAGGCGACTGGCTCAACGACATACAGAACGGCAAGGGCATATACAAGTTTCAGAATGGCGATGTATATGAGGGCGACTACGTACAAGGTGAGCGTACAGGCGAGGGCATATTCAAATATGTCAATGGAGACAAATACACTGGCCATTTCAGTGAGGGCGGTAAGGATGGATTAGGTACATATACATGGAAAAACGGCGATGTATATGTAGGCACATGGAAAAATGATATGCAGGATGGCAAAGGCAAACTGACAAAGAAAGGCGGTGATGTCTTTGACGGTACATTCAAGAAAGGACGGCTTGACGGCGTGGTGATTGTGCATTTCGCTGATGGAAGCAAGTTCAAGGGTACATACAAGAACGGCAAGCGCAATGGCGAGGCTATCGAGGAGACAAAAGACGGCAAGCGTTTTGAGGGCTCGTATGCTGACGACAAGCGCGATGGCAAGTTCGTGGAGAAAGACCGCAATGGGCAGGTGGTGCGCAAGGGCTACTATGAGTCTGGGCGCCGCTTTGAGGATTAATCGATTACTAACAAAACAATTATGCAACTGCGTATGAAATCAGACAAGACACAAAAGCCTGTGAAAACCAAACATATAGGTATAGTGAAGAACGACTCTTATCTTGAGCCTTTTGAGAGTTCGATAACAGGCCGGCACGACCATGCGTTGTGGAAACTGAATGAGTTTACGTGTAATGGCAAGCGTACACTGTCCGACTTCGCCAATGGCTACAATTATTATGGTCTGCACAAGAAACCCCGTGGGTGGGTGTTCAGAGAGTGGGCCCCAAATGCCACACGCATATTCCTCGTAGGCGACTTCAATGGCTGGCAGGAACAGGAACGATATGAGGCCAAGCGTATTCCAGGGACAGGCAACTGGGAGCTGAAACTCAGCGAAAAAGCCATGAAACATGGCGACTTGTATAAGATGCACGTCTACTGGGAAGGAGGGTCTGGCGAGCGTATTCCGGCATGGGCTACCCGTGTAGTGCAGGATGAGCAGACAAAGATATTCTCGGCACAGGTATGGAACCCCAGCGAGCCATATGTATGGAAGAAAAAGAAGTTCCGCCCCAGCCAGTCGCCTCTGCTCATTTATGAGTGTCATATAGGCATGGCGCAGGATCGTGAAGGTGTGGGCACATACGATGAGTTTCGTGAGAACGTGCTGCCACGCGTGATAGCCGATGGCTACAACTGCATACAGGTCATGGCTATACAGGAGCATCCATATTACGGCTCATTTGGCTATCATGTGAGCAGTTTCTTCGCCCCTTCGAGCAGATTCGGTACGCCTGAGCAACTTAAGCACCTCATTGACACAGCTCACGAAAACGGCATCGCTGTAATCATGGATATCGTTCACAGTCATGCCGTGAAGAACGAGATAGAGGGACTTGGCAATCTCGCTGGCGACCCCAACCAATATTTCTACCCAGGCGACAGGCATGAGCATCCGGCTTGGGACAGCCTTTGCTTCGACTATGGCAAGGATGAGGTGATGCACTTCCTGTTGTCGAATTGCCGCTACTGGATGGAACAGTTCCATTTTGATGGCTTCAGGTTTGACGGTGTGACCTCAATGCTGTATTACAGTCATGGACTCGGCGAGGCCTTCTGTGGTTATCAGGACTACTTCAACGGACATGAGGATGACAATGCTATATGCTATCTTACGCTGGCCAACATCCTTATACATGAGGTCAACAAGGATGCCATAACCATAGCGGAGGAGGTGAGTGGTATGCCTGGTCTTGCCGCTAAGTTCAAGGATGGTGGATATGGGTTTGATTATCGCATGGCAATGAACATTCCCGACTTCTGGATAAAGATTATCAAGGAGCAGCCCGATGAGAATTGGAAACCAAGCTCCATATTGTGGGAACTCACCAACCGGCGTTCTGATGAGAAAACGGTGAGCTACTGTGAGAGTCACGACCAGGCTCTCGTAGGCGATAAGACCATAATATTCAGACTTGTGGATGCTGACATGTACTGGCACTTCAAGCATGGTGACGAGAATGATACGGTGAACCGTGGCATAGCCCTCCACAAGATGATACGGCTCGTCACGTCCTCTACTATAAATGGTGGCTATCTCAATTTCATGGGCAATGAGTTCGGGCACCCGGAGTGGATAGACTTCCCGCGTGAGGACAACGGATGGAGCTACAAGTATGCACGCCGTCAGTGGAATCTTGTGGATAATCCTGAGCTTGACTATCACTTCCTCGGCGACTTTGACCGTGACATGATAAAGGTACTGAAATCGGAGAAGAACATACAGCGTACACGGGTGCAGGAGATTTGGCACAACGATGACGACCAGATACTTGCCTATATGCGCGGCAACCTCGTGTTCGTATTCAACTTCAATCCCGTGAAGTCGTTTGTGGATTATGGATTTCTGGTGCCTACTGGCTCGTATGACGTGGTGCTCAATACCGATGCCTGCAAATATGGCGGAAACGGTCTGGCTGATGACACCATCACACACATGACCAACTATGACCCGCTGTATATGAAAGACAGGAAGGAATGGCTCAAACTGTATGTGCCTGCAAGGTCGGCGGTAGTGCTAAAGAAAAACTAATATGACATCAAGTAAAGACAACAACTGGTATGTGCGCACGGTGTGCGCCATACTTTTTTTTGTATTCTCCCTGCTGTACTTGTATCATTATCAGGCAGGACTGATAGCTTATACACAGCATGTTTGCTCAGGAGGACAGACTCAGTACAACCGTGTCATCGGCACGGTGCTGATAATGATCATTCTGATGTTGCTGCAATTCGGATTGGGAAGGCTATTGCGGAGGCTGAGTCTGCTGTATGCACTGTCGTATGTCCCGTCTTTAATATTGCTTGTGGCCCTTACCAGCATTGAGGTGACTGACGGGACGTGGGGCTTCGGCGGAGTGAAATATATTCTACCGTTGTCGCTTGTGGCGTATGTTGCATTGATGTACATGGTCATGAAGGTCTGCGACATGACGAAATATATGTATAAGTATGGGGTATCTACGTTGCTCATATCAAACATGTCGTGCATGATAGCATTCTTCTTGCTTACTTTGCAGTTCGGCAATCATGACAAGTCACTCCATGAGCGTCTGCGGATGGAGCAGTGCATACTTCGTGGCGACTATGAGGGTGCGCTTGACGTATCAGAAAATACAGCATCGCTCACGCCGTCAGCTACCATGCTCACAGCCTATGCCTTGGCCAATAGGGGCATGCTTGCCGAGCGTATCTTTTCATACGACATAGCCAGTGGCTCCTCATGTCTCACACCTGATGGGCACGCCACGTCACTGCTCTTGTACCCAGAGTCGCGTTTTTATAGGTATATTGGCTTTTGGCCTAAGCAGAAAATGGCAGCCTCTGTTTATCTTGATTATCTATATCGGCACCATTATAAGGGTAGGGCTTTTGTTGACTATCTGCTTGTGTCACTGTTGCTTGATAAGAAGTTGGATAAGTTCGCATCATACATACAGAAATTCTATGATGTCGATAAAACATTGCCGTTGCACTACCGCGAGGCACTGACTCTGTATGTACACATGCGCTCTGCTCCAGGAGTGGTCTATCACAACAATGTAATGGAGGCTGACTTTCAGGATTTTCAGAAATTGGAACAACAATATGCTGATAAGACCGAGCGTAGCAATATGGTGCGCGATGTATATGGCAACACATACTGGTTCTATTATTTCTATAAATGATAATACTTGTTCTTAGTAGATTATATCACCTCAAATAGTTGATTGTCAATTATGTTTAACCGTTGAATAGCTACAATGGGTATAGTTCTATTTAATAATAATTGAAGATATGGGGTATAAAACATATATAACTATTTTTGCATTACAGTTCTGTTTTACTGTCAATGCGCAAGAACGAGCTAAATATCGTGTTATTTACGATTGTGATGCTCAAATCGTCACAGGGAAAACGAACACTTACAGGTGGACGCTTGATATTGGAGATACAACAGCTGTATTCTATAATAAGAACTATAGAATGTATGATAGTGAGTTGGGTAAAGTAAAAGACCAAGGAGGATACAATGCGATGATTGACCAACTTCCTGTTATCGGAGGAAAATATACACCGAAAAATGACCTTCAGATAATTGTTGGCAATCCTAAAAGGCTATATTGATTTCAACAAGAGCATCGGCACGATGATATATAATGGCCAGCAGATCAACATGATGGTCAAGCCGCACAAGCGTAACGTTATTGAGGATTTCCAGATGTCGCACACCACAACAAAGGGCAATGTGTATAATGTTGATAGCTATTGGAGTTACAGTTATCTGCCAGGGCAGTTGCTTACCATTGCAGGAATGACAGAGCGTCTTAACCTTGGCTTTTTCTCTACCCAGAATGACTTTCGCTACAATCTTAAAGTAGGTCGTCAGTATCTTAATAATGAATTGGGATTCAATTACGACCGTCAAAGTATTGGT
The DNA here is from genome assembly GCA_022775985.1 of Prevotella sp. GTDB lineage: Bacteria > Bacteroidota > Bacteroidia > Bacteroidales > Bacteroidaceae > Prevotella. The sequence goes on along the minus strand of JALFIM010000019.1, from coordinate 17,509 downwards.
GTAATTATGAGAGAAGAAACAGAGCGGACAAACGTATATGGCTTTCTACGTATGTATTGGACTCCTTCAATGTCATTCCTTTTGGGAAAGCACAAGGTGGGCATAAAATCAATGATAAGTTATGCTAATCAGTCTTATCGTGATTCTAAAAGTTATCATCTATGGATAGACCCTTTGATTAACTGGAATTGTAAAGTGACAGTTGTCTCTGAGTTTTCTGCAAGTATTGGCTATAAAAATACGCTACTAATGGGGAAGGGCATCTATGACACTCCTGTTTTTACAAGTTATCGCACGCAGAGAATAAACCGAGGCGAAACTGATGCCACATACTCATATTATGTCACTGCTGCATACAACTATTCCAATCCTGTACTTGGCTTGTTCTTAAATGTCCGCCCTACATATAATTGTACATCTGGGAACATTCTTTACGAAAGCACGCTCAATGACAATGTCTATACAATGACTGCCACAAACAAAGACTATTCCATGCAGACTGTCGGTGTAACTGGACGCATAAGCAAGACATTCGGGTGGGCTAAAACACTTATTGGTTTGGGCGCTTCACATAACAGGACTGATTATAGTCTGCTTGTGTCAAGTATGGTAAACGATGCAAGAATGAGCGTAACAACCGCCACGCTTGACTATTCGTTGCGACCAGCAAGAGTTCTTTCTGTAGAGGGGAAATCGAATGTTCACTTCTACAATCAGAAGAATCGAACCAATCCGGGCCTATCATCGGGGAATACAACAGATTGGAAACATTATCTAAATCTGCATGTATTCCCAGCAAACAGATGGATGATAAGCATCAAGAACGAACTCTTCCATACGAACGACAAAAGCGTCGGTACAAACTATTTTCTTGACTTTGCCATAAGCTACAAGGTCAAGCAATGGGAATTGTCGCTTACTGCTAACAATCTCATTGGTACTTCTGAATTTGAACGCCGTACTCTTGGCAACACAATAGAGTCGTACAGCGTGACACGTTTACGGCCAAGGGAATTTCTCGTCAAATGGAGTGTGGATTTGTAAACTAAAGAGGTTTTCAAATATCGTAGAGGTTATATGAAGGCCCCTCTTTTGTAACTATTCAGCGATAGAATAGCTATTGGCTTTTATCATGCACCTACCGCTGAACAGTTACCCTCTTTTATAACTCTGATAAAAAAGACTAAATGTGTGAGGTATAAGTGAACTAAAAAAGAATAATTCTTGTTTTTCGATGAATTAAGCTAACTTTGCATGTCGTAAGGGCTTACATGGCATGCATTAATGCGCGATGATTAGTGCCGTGTGTGCCTGACAAGAGATAGATAATATAAAACAACAGTCTTTAAAACATTCTATTTATGCATTTTACGGGTCTTGTCATAGCGGTGTGTACATTCCTCATCATTGGCATATTCCATCCTGTAGTCATCAAGTTTGAGTATTATTTCGGTACACGGTATTGGTGGCTGTTTCTCATTTTAGGCATAGTGTGTGTCGTATCGGCTCTGTTTATCAGCGATGTGTTGGTGTCGGCCGTATGTGGTGTCACTGGTGCTTCCTGTCTGTGGAGTATAGGCGAGATATTCGAGCAGCGGAAACGTGTAAAGAAAGGTTGGTTTCCAATGAATCCTAAGAGAAAGGCTGAGTATGAAGATTGAAGTGGTGTTTGTAGGCAAGACCTCAGACAAGCATTTCGGGGCTGCAATAGACGACTATATTGGTAGAATAGGGCATTACTTGCCAGTGAAACTGACAGTGATACCAGCAATAAAGAATACCAAGAACCTTAGTGAGGAACAGCAGAAAAAGGCAGAGGGAGACCTCATACTCGCCAATATAGGTACGGGGGACATGCTTGTGCTTAGTGACGAGCGTGGAAAAGAATTCCGTAGCGTAGATTTTGCCAGATGGATAGAAGGACTTCAGCAGCATGTCCGCAAGATGGTGATGGTTATCGGCGGCCCGTATGGATTCTCGAAGGAGGTTTATGCCCGTGCAGATGCCAAGTTGTCGCTGTCAAAGATGACATTCTCTCATCAGATGGTGCGTCTTATCCTCATGGAACAGTTGTACAGGGCTTGCACTATAATCAAAGGCGAACCGTATCACCATGAGTGATGGTGACATCTGTGCCAGCACAGGCAACGCATTGGCATAAATATTTAGGGCCACCCGACGTTCTTGATGAAGTCGGATGGCCCTAAATGCTTATATTAATATTGTAGACACTGTTTCTCCAGTGCCTTAGCGCAAATGCTTATGTGGGTGCATGGGAATCAGTTGGCAGAGTCAAACTCATGCAGGAATGCGAGGTCGTTCTCTGAGAACATGCGTAAGTCAGCCACCTGATACTTGAGGTTAGTAATGCGCTCTACACCGAGTCCGAAGGCATAGCCAGTGTACACCTTGCTGTCTATGCCGCATGCCTCAAGCACGTTCGGGTCTACCATACCACATCCGAGAATCTCTACCCAACCTGTGTGCTTGCAGAATCCGCATCCCTTACCTCCGCATATATGGCAGGAGATATCCATCTCGGCACTTGGCTCAGTGAATGGGAAATAACTTGGACGCAGACGTATCTTAGTGTCTGGGCCGAACAGCTCACGGGCGAATGTAAGCAGCACCTGTTTCAGGTCAGTGAACGATACGTTTTTGTCTACATACAGTCCCTCTATTTGATGGAAGAAGCAGTGTGCGCGTGCCGATATAGCCTCATTGCGGTACACTCTTCCTGGACATATCACGCGGATGGGTGGCTGCTGTCGCTCCATGATGCGGCTTTGGTCGTTAGATGTGTGCGAGCGAAGCAGTATGTTCTTGGTGACATCATTGGGACTTGTCTCAATGAAGAAAGTATCTTGCATATCGCGTGCTGGATGGTCTGCGGCGAAGTTCAGTTTCGTGAATACATGCAAATCATCGTCTATCTCGGGACCTTCGGCAAGAGTGAATCCCATGCGCTGGAAGATGTCTATTATCGAATTTCTCACAATAGTGAGCGGATGCCTCGAGCCGAGGCTTATGGGGTAGGCTGTGCGTGTGAGGTCAAGGTCATCGAAGTCGGAGTTAGCGGTCTGGCTGTTTCCTTTCAACTCATTGAACTTGTTGATGGCCATGTTTTTAAGCTCGTTTATCTTTATGCCGATAGCTTTCTTCTGGTCTGATGGTACCTCACGGAAATCATTCATCAACTGTGCAATTTCGCCCTTTTTGCTCAGGTATTTCAGTCTCAACTGCTCAATTTCTTCTGCATTCTTGGCAGACAGGTTGCTTACTTCATTAAGAAGTTTTTCTATCTTGTCTAATATCATATTCCTAATATACATTAAAAACAATGCAAAGTTAATATTTTTATGCCAAAACAAGAAAGATATAGAAATAAAGTTGTACTTTTGTATCGAAATTTGAGAGATATTTAATGCGTATGTAATTGAATATTATGAGAAGAATTACTTTTGCAGTCATATTGGCCATATTGGTAGTGACTGCCTGTTTTTTTGCCACAGGCTGTACGGAAAAGAAATCTTCAGGCACTGATTCCACGATGACAGCCAAACCTTCGGATACACTTGCGACAGACACAATGGAGACATTGATATCAGAGGTTCCCATGCCCAAAGCTGCTGATGAGTTGTTTGACGACTTCCTGTTCAATTTCGCTGCCAACCGTAAGTTACAGTTCAGAAGAATCAAGTTCCCACTTCTTGTAGACCGTTTTGGAAAGAAGCAGGCCATAGATGCGACTAAGTGGAAGATGGAACATTTCTTCATGAAGCAGGACTTCTACACATTGATTTTTGACAATGTGCGTCAAATGAACCTCGTCAAGGACACAACGGTCAGCCATGTGGTCGTGGAGAAAATATATCTCAACCGTGACTATGTAAAGCAGTATGTCTTTGACCGCGACGACGGCAAGTGGATGCTGGACAGAGTAGTATTCAACAGAATGCATGAGAACAATAACTCCTCGTTTCTGAAGTTCTATCAGGCATTCGTGGCCGATACTGCTTTTCAAATGAAGAGCATCCATGACCCACTCGAATTCACGGGGCCGTCGCCTGACAATGAGTTTACCAATATTGACGGAATCCTCGCGCCAGAGCAATGGCCGTCTTTCGCCCCTGAGCTGCCAGGTGGACTGATATACAACATACTATATGGTCAGAAATACGCTGAGAGCAATAAAAAGATATTCGTGGTGCGTGGCATATCAAACGGACTTGAGATGCAACTGACATTCAAGAGAATAAAAGGCAATTGGAAACTCCTAAAACTCATTATGTGATGAAAACGACTGCAAATGTAGACTTGCGCCCATACAATACATTCGGTGTCACAGCGATGTGTGATAAGTTCGTGGAACTTGACACGGTGGAGGATGCTTTGGAATGGGCAGAACATGCAGATAGGTCTGTACCGCTTCTTGTAATTGGGGGTGGTAGCAATCTGCTGCTTACGCAAGACTTTCATGGCACCGTGGTACGGCCGGCGATACGTGGTCGCGAGGTTACAGATGAGACTCCGGACTACGTATTGGTGAGGTGCGGCTCTGGCGAGGTTTGGGACGATGTCGTGGCATGGTGCGTAGAACACGGATGGAGTGGCATGGAGAACCTGTCGCTGATACCAGGCGATGTTGGCGCTACTGCTGTACAGAACATCGGTGCCTATGGCGTGGAGGCAAAAGACCTTATACATAGCGTGGAGGCCGTGGATATACATACTGGCCGCATGGCATGTTTTACGGTAGGGGAGTGCAAGTACGGTTATCGTGACAGTGTGTTCAAGAACGCGTTGCATGGCCGCTACATCATCACTCACGTCACCTATCGCATGAATAAGAGTTTCCGCCCAATAACAGACTATGGCAACATAGTGGAAGAACTGCGTCGTATGGGTATAAGCCACCCGACATTAGCCCAGATGCGACAGGTGGTCATAGACATCAGAAAAAGCAAGTTGCCCGATTGGCATGTCATGGGCAATGCTGGCAGCTTCTTTAAGAATCCCGTGCTTGACGCATGTGCATTCGCACAGCTTCAGACATCATTTCCTGACGTGCGCTACTTCCCATTATCAGATGGCCGTGTCAAGGTACCGGCTGGATGGCTCATAGAGAAGTGCGGCTGGAAAGGCCGACGTATCGGCAATGTCGGTGTATATGAACGCCAGTCGCTTGTCCTTGTCAACTATGGCAATGCCTGTGGCACAGAAATTCTTGCTCTCTGCAATGCTATAATAAAGGATGTGGAAGGTAAGTTCGGGATAAGACTTCACCCAGAGGTGAACATAGTGTGATATCGTTTGCAATAATGTTATCGAGAATTGATTTATGAGAGTCACTTTGTTGGGTACTGGCACATCGTGCGGTGTCCCTGTCCTTGGTTGCCAATGCGCTGTGTGCCGCAGCACTGATTCACATGATAAACGGCTTCGCTGTGTGGCACTCGTCGAGACGGAGACGACACGATTGCTTATTGACTGTGGCCCCGACATACGCCAACAACTGTTGGGCGTGCCATTCAGAAAGATAGATGGAGTGCTGCTCACACATGAGCACTATGACCATGTAGGTGGTATGGACGATCTTCGTCCTTACTGTCAGTTCGGAGACATACCTGTGTATGGACTTGAGCGTACGCTCTTGTGCGTCAAGCACAATATGCCCTATTGCTTTCCTGACGGGCAGCTATACCCTGGCGTTCCGCGCCTGTCTCTCAATACAATAACGCCACATCAGCCGTTGACCATTGGCGATATAAGCATCATGCCAATAGTGGTGATGCACGGTACTATGCCAATACTTGGGTTCAGAATGGGCGATTTTGCCTATATTACAGACATGAAAAGCATCAACGCATCTGAAATTCCGCAACTTTATGGAGTGCGCATGTTGGTCGTCAATGCCTTGCGCTATGCACCAGTTCATCATTCACATCAGTTGGTTGATGATGCCGTGCGGTTTGCATTTGAGATAGGAGCAGAACGAACATGGCTTACCCACAGCAGCCACGAGATAGGACTGCACGCTGAGGTTCAGCGGCGACTGCCTCATGGCATCAGCATGGCTTATGACGGTCTGGTCATTGATGTGTAAACTATATGGAAGCCATGTCCATCCTTTTTAGTGATGCCTGGCCGCTCGTAGCTCTTGTTTCAAGAAACGCGCCGTGTAGCTATCCTTGCATTCAGCAACCTGTTCGGGAGTGCCGTATGTAAGCACCTGACCGCCGTTTCGTCCACCCTCAGGCCCCATATCTATGATATAGTCGGCAAGTTTTATCACATCGAGGTTGTGCTCAATTATTATGACGGTGTTGCCACGGTCTACAATCTGACGGAGGACATCCATGAGTATGCGTATATCCTCGAAGTGCAAGCCCGTGGTTGGCTCGTCAAGAATATATAATGTACGGCCTGTGTCGCGCTTGCTCAGTTCTGTCGCCAGTTTCACGCGCTGACTCTCTCCTCCGCTCAACGTTGTAGATGGCTGTCCTAACTTTATATATCCCAGACCGACATTTTGCAGAGTCTTTATTTTCTGGATTATTGATGGCACATTGGCAAAGAAGTCAACCGCCGTATTGATGTTCATGTCGAGGACATCAGCGATGCTCTTACCCTTGTACCTTACCTCGAGAGTCTCCCTGTTGTAGCGCTTGCCATGACACACCTCGCAAGGCACAAGCACGTTGGGGAGGAAATTCATCTCGATGGTCTTATATCCATTTCCAGAACAATTCTCACATCTTCCGCCTTTCACGTTAAACGAGAAACGCCCCGGTTTGTAACCGCGTATCTTCGCCTCAGGCAGAGATACGAACAATGAGCGTATGTCTGCGAATACACCAGTGTATGTCGCAGGGTTAGACCGTGGGGTGCGGCCAAGTGGTGACTGGTCTACATTCACCACTTTGTCTATATTCTCAATGCCCTCAATAGATGCGTATGGCATCGGCACTTTCTGCGAGCGGTAGAAGTGATGACTGAGGATTGGCTGTAATGTCTCGTTGATGAGTGTGGACTTACCAGAGCCGCTGACTCCAGTGACGACAATAAGTTTGCCCAACGGAAACTCCACGTCCACATTCTTCAGATTATTGCCGCATGCACCTTTAATCACTATGCTCTTGCCATTACCTTCTCTTCTGCTGTCGGGAATCTGTATCTCACGTATGCCGCTGAGATAATCGGCTGTGTAAGTGTGCGTTCTCATCATCTGTTCTGGTGTCCCTTGAAACACCACCTCGCCACCGTTGAGCCCTGCTTTCGGGCCGATATCCACTATGTAGTCTGCGGCAAGCATCATGTCCTTATCATGTTCTACTACAATGACGGTGTTGCCTATATCACGCAGTTCCTTCAGACTCTTTATAAGACGCTCGTTATCGCGTTGGTGCAAGCCTATACTCGGCTCGTCCAAGATGTAGACTACATTCACAAGCTGCGAGCCAATCTGGGTGGCAAGCCTTATACGCTGGCTCTCTCCTCCCGACAGTGATGTGGACTGACGGTTGAGCGACAGATAGTCCAATCCTACGTCAAGCAGGAATCTTAGGCGTGTCTTTATCTCTTTCAGTATCTCTGTCGCTATGGTATGCTGTTTGTTGTCGAGATGGTGCGCGGCAGCGTCAATCCATTCCAGAAGTTGACTGATGTCCATATTCGCCACCTCGGAGATGTTCTTGTCCCATATCTTGTAAGACAACGACTCACGTTTAAGCCTCATGCCATGACATTCCGGGCATTCACAGGTAGCAAGAAACTGCTCTGTCCATTTCTGCCCACTTGCAGAGTCGTCATTCTCCATGACACTCTTGAGATACTTTATGATGCCGTCGAACTCCATGAAGTAGTCGCTCGATGTGTGTATCTGCTCCTTTTCTATCTTCACAGCCTCAAGCGAGCCATAGAGTATCTCACTCATGGCATCTGACGGTATGTCGCTGACGGGAGTTTTCAATGTGCATTCATACTTCTTCAGGATGGCGGCTATCTGCCAGAATATCATCTGATTCTTGTATTTCCCCAATGGCACGATAGCACCATCGTGAATGGATAATGACGCATCAGGGATAATCTTGTTGATGTCTATCTCATTGATGTACCCGAGTCCCTTACATCTGGGGCACGCACCTTCGGGGGAGTTGAAGGAGAACATATTGGGGGCAGGGTCGTTGTATGATATACCTGTGGTGGGACACATAAGGCGACGTGAGAAAAACTTAGCCTCCTCAGTGTCCTTGTCTACAATCATTATGAGCCCATCTCCCTGCTGCATGGCGTTGTGTACGCTGTTCTTGAGACGCTCGTCGTCCTTGGGCTGCACGGCCAGTTTGTCCACTACTACCTCTATGTTGTGGTTCTTGTAGCGGTCTGTCTTCATGCCTCTCGTTATTTCCTTCATCTCCCCATCAACGCGTGCGTACAGGAAACCTTTCTTTCGCAGACTCTCAAACAGCTCACGGTAGTGTCCTTTGCGCTGGCGTACCACAGGGGCGAGAATGAGTATGCGCCGCCCGGCATAGTCATTCATTATCATGTCTATGACTTTCTCCTCGGTATATTTCACCATCTTCTCGCCGGTGGCATAGCTGTATGCCGTCGCGGCACGTGCATACAGGAGTCGCAGGAAGTCATATATCTCCGTAGTGGTACCAACGGTTGACCTCGGATTCTTGTTGGTGGTTTTCTGCTCAATGCTTATCACTGGGCTGAGACCTGTGATTTTGTCTACATCAGGACGTTCGAGTCCTCCAAGGAAGTTTCTCGCATAGGCGGAAAACGTCTCTATATAGCGTCGTTGCCCTTCGGCGAATATAGTGCCGAAGGCAAGTGATGATTTTCCTGAGCCGCTCAGTCCCGTTATCACTGTAAGGCTGTTGCGGGGTATTTCGACATTTATGTTCTTGAGATTATGGACGCGTGCGCCCCATACATATATCTTGTCACTTTCCATCTTGCTTTTTTGATATGTCAGATTCTTGATACGCGGCGACGTGAGACACAGCCGCCCGCATGCCGTGCATGTATATTCCATTTCAGCAATGGCGTGAACCGTGGAATATAGAGCACGCCTTTAGTTGCTGCTTCCGCCTGATTTCTCCGTGTAGCCTCTCAGCAAGTTCACGTCACGTCGTATGGTGAAGGTTCGCCCATCCGCGCCCTTGGCCTTTACAAGAACAAAATACACGCCTTGCTTTACGTCCTTGCCATTGTACGTGCCGTCCCATCCCTGTGACGGGTCTGTCCACTCAAACAGCTTCTGTCCCCAACGGTTGAATATGTAGGCATGAAACTCCACCAGGCTCTGATACCCGTCTTTGGCCTTGTATATGTCATTTATGCCATCTCCATTCGGTGAGAAGGCGTTTGGCATCTCCAGTTTACTTTCTGATATAGACACGGATATGGGGTCGGCCGTACTCCAATACTCATCAGTATATTCTATGGTGTCATCGCCCCGGGTGAATATAGCGTATAGCACCACTTTGTGATTCCCTGCCGTGGTGAATGTATATTCCGTATTCTCTTCATACCTGAGCAGGTAGGGCTGCTGCTGGCCTTCAAGGGTGAAACGCCACTCATAATAGGCAGACCAGCCCTCCGTATTCTCGGCATTGGCGTGGAATGCGGCGGCCAGCGGTGCTGAACCTGAAAAAGAAGTGGCGGTCTCATCACCGTCGGTCGTGGAGAATGTAGCGTCTGGATTTATTGTCGGTACGTCATCGGCGTATAAGCGTGCTACCGACAGCAGTGTAGTGATTACGACAAGGGCTGTTCTTAATTTCATCATCATAAATACCTTTAATTATGCAAAAATACTGATTATTGTTGATACAACAATTCTTTTTTTGTATTTTTGCACGTAATTTATAAAAAATGGATATGAGAAATATTCTGAAATGTATAATTATGACACTTATGCTGTCTTTCTCACTCGCCGCTCTCTCACAGAATGTGTCTGTACGGGAGACGTACAAAGTGAAGAAGAAAGACACGGTATATGGTATAGCACACAAGTTCGGTATCAGTATAGATGAGCTGTTGGCCGCCAATCCAGGGGCGACAGACGCCGACTTCAACCTTAAAAAAGGTATGACTCTCAACATACCATTCCCCAAGACCACAGTGGCACCGGCCAACAGCGGTAGTAGCTCAAGTCAGCAAGCGCAGCAAACCACCAAGAGCAAGTATGCCGTCACGGTAGGGGTGATGCTGCCCTTGCACAACAATGACGGCGATGGCCGCCGTATGCTTGAGTATTACAGGGGCGTGCTTATGGCTTGTGACAGCATGCACAATGCAGGAATATCAACCGCAGTGTATGCTTGGAATGTGGCAGCAGACAAGAATATCGATGACATCCTGTCTGACAAGAACGCCAAGGCATGCGACATCATCTTCGGCCCTTTGTACACCACACAGGTGGCGAAGCTCGCGGATTTCTGCAAACGCAACAGGATAAAACTTGTGATACCCTTCTCAATAGGGGGAAATGACGTGGCCACCAACCCTAATGTGTTCCAGATATACCAGTCACAGACACGTATCAACACACGTGCCGTAGACGCTTTCCTCGAAAGATTCCATGGCAAGCACATCGTGTTCGTAGATTGCAATGACACGACCAGCACCAAAGGCCCGTTCACGCAGGAACTCAGGAAACGGCTTGATGCCATGGGACTCAAATATTCCATTACCAACCTGAAGTCGTCGGAGGCCAACTTCGCAAAGGCTTTCTCCTCAGACGGAACCAATGTCGTGGTGCTCAACACCGGCCGGTCGCCCGAACTCAACATAGCATTTGCCAAGCTCAACAGTCTGCGGGTGTCCAACCCATCCCTGAAAGTGTCTATGTACGGATATACTGAATGGCTCATGTACACGAAAGTATATCTTGACCTGTTTCATAAGTACGACACTTATATTCCCACTACCTTCTATTACAATCCTGTAAACACCACTACAGCGCGTTTTGAGACCCTGTACCGTGAGCATTTCAGAAGCGACATGCAGCAGGCTCTGCCCCGCTTCGCCATAACAGGATTTGACCATGCGCAGTTCTTCATACGCGGCATGAAGAAGTACGGAGAGGCTTTCAGCGGCATGAAGTCCCAGGTCAGCTACACACCTGTGCAGGCAGGACTGAAGTTTGAGCGTGCCACCGCGAGTGGGGGAATGCAAAACTGTGCGTTCATGCTGATACATTACAAGAACGACGGTGGGACAGAGACAATTAACTATTGACAAGAATGTTTATCAATACGATGAGTAGCCTTTCGCTGAAAGTAAGACAGATGAGACTAAGATATATAATATGTATTGCCGCATTGGCCCTTAGTATGGACTCCGTGGCCCAGATAGGGGAGCACCGCAACGATTTTGCGATAGGTGTCAATGCAGGATATACGATGAGCAATATAGGATTTACGCCGAAAGTTACACAGACAAATCTTGGCGGAATGACAGGCGGAGTGTCGTTCAGATATGTATGCGAGAAGTATTTCAGCACCGTTTGCTCCATCTATGGCGAGGTAAACTACACCCAGATGGGCTGGAAAGAGCGCATTCTGGATGCCAATGACCAGCCTGTGGTCAATGCCGTCACGGGCCTTCCCGAACAGTACAGCCGAACGCTCAACTACATACAGGTGCCCATATTCGCGCATCTCGCATGGGGACGTGAGCGCAAGGGCGTGCAGTTCTTCTTCCAAGCCGGCCCACAGTTCGGCTATCTGATAGGCGAAAGCACTAAGACGAATTTCGCGCTCAGCGATATGAATCTTGACGACAGGTCCAACAAGGTGTATGCACAAGACACCATGCCCGTGGAGAACAAGTTTGACTATGGTATTGCCGTAGGCATGGGTCTGGAGGTCAGTATCAATAGAGTAGGGCACTTCCTGCTGGAAGGACGCTACTACTATGGACTTGGCAATATATATGGCGACTCGAAGCGCGACTTCTTCTCTAAATCCAACAACAACAGCATAGTAGTGAAGCTGTCCTATCTGTTTGATTTGACAAGGACTAAGAACAAGTGACGATACGCTTTCTGTGCCATACTGTATAAACGCATATTGAAGTTTTACGCGGCACCAAGTATTACAAAATGTAACGAATTTCCACCGAATGCTTGGCGTTATGAATAAATGTTAGTAATTTTGTGAGCGAAAAGTGCATTTGTTCAGCGATGGCGGAAGTTACTACAATGTCGTTTGCCATATTCATGCAAACACATTTGATGACAGACAGAGAATGGGCAGACTTGCATTTGAACCTAATAGGAAGAATTAATTTAAAACAATAGAATTATGTTTGAAGGGCAGCCTAAAGGGCTTTATGTGTTGTCTCTTGCCAACACGGGCGAAAGATTCGGCTATTATACGATGCTCGCCATTTTCACATTGTTTATGCAGGCCAAATTCGGATGGTCTGAGGGTTATGCGGGAAATGTGTATGCCATATTCCTTGCGGTAGTTTACTTCTCACCGTTGTTTGGCGGTGTCCTTGCCGACAAGATAGGTTATGGCAAGTGCATAACGATAGGTTTCGCTACGATGTTTCTCGGTTATCTGGGGCTCGCAGTTCCTACGGGTGCCGATGCAGTGGGAGAGGCCACGATGTATGCAGGGCTTGCATGCGTGTCATTGGGCACAGGCTTGTTCAAGGGCAACCTACAGGTGTTGGTAGGCAACTTGTATGACGACCCGAAGTATGCCGACCGCCGCGACTCCGCGTTCAGTCTTTTCTACATGGCCATCAATATCGGTGCCATGTTCGCGCCGTCAATGGCCAAGTGGATTACCAACCAATACCTTGAGCGTTACGGATTCGTTTACGATGCTGGCTGCAACGATCCTGCATATCTGGAAGCTCTCTATGGCGCGTATGGCTTATGCTTTGGCGTGGCATGCGTATCCTTGATTATCTCTGCCGTGATATATTTCGCTTTCCGTGGCTGGTTCAAGCAGGCCGATGTCACAGCCAAGAGCGCAAAGACACAGGCTGTCGCTGTGGAGGAGCTTACTCCCAAGCAGACGAAAGACCGCATTGTGGCGTTGCTCCTCGTGTTTGCGGTAGTCATATTCTTCTGGATGTCTTTCCATCAGAATGGCTCCGCCTTGACATTCTTCGCAAAGAAGTATATCAACCTTTCTGTATCTGGTGGCATGCGTGTCTGGTTCAATATCTTCATACTGTCACTTATCGCGCTGTCGGTATATACATGTTTTGGCGTATTCCAGTCCAAGACAAGCAAAGGCAAGCTGTTCTGCGGTCTTGCCACACTCGCTGCATGGGCTGTCTGCGTAGTGCTGTACCTGAACATGGCCAATCCTACGCTGTCGCAGCCGTCTGATTTCCAGCAGTTCAACCCGTTCTTCGTAGTGGCTCTGACACCTTTCAGCATGCTGTTTTTCGGCGTGCTGGCCAATAAGGGGCATGAGATAAGTGCCCCGACACGTATAGCATGGGGTATGCTTGTGGCCGCCATTGGCTTTGGAGTCATAACACTGGGCTCGGAAAATCTTATTTCTCCTATGGACTTAGGCGATAAGACGCAGAGCATTTTGTCACCGGGATGGCTCATCTCCACATATTTCACACTCACACTGGCTGAGTTGCTGCTTTCTCCTATGGGCATCTCGTTCGTGTCTAAGGTGGCGCCACCTCAGTACAAGGGACTTATGATGGGTGGTTGGTTCGCTGCCACAGCCATTGGTAACTATCTGAGTTCCATACCGTCTCTGCTTTGGGACAAGATACCTTTGATGTATAACTGGGGCATACTGATAGCATTGTGCTTGATAAGTGCTGTCGTTATGTTCTCACTCCTCAAGAAGTTGAAGAAGATGACGGCATAGTATTTACCGCATTATCAGCAACTATCACATCACATTATAATGCTGCCAACAGACACGCAAAAATATTAAGCAGTCTGTTGGCAGCATTTATATTTTTTGCTTATTCTACATTAAATTCTATTTTTTAGTATAGAATAAAGACTAATCTCACAACGCAAAAGCAGCGTGTAAATTTACGCTCATAATATTCTGGTACACAATAGTTTGCAAAACGGGCCATATTGCATTGCGAAATGGCCCGTTTCACACTGCGATTCAGCCTGTTTCACAGAGCAATATGGCCCAGTTCGCAAAACCATTCAGTCTGACCGAGAAAACAAGGATTATGGCATTTCGTGACTGTTGATGCTTAGCAAGCGTGCAAAATAGTCTTTATAACATAATCGGTATTATGATAAATAGGGCATTTTAAATTTGTGCTTACTGTCGCCAAATGCCAGTCTCATGCCCTGCCGCTATGGTAAGAGTCTGTGGTCTATAATTTAATGCGTAGCTACATGAAGGCATGCGTTTGTTGGAAATAAAATAAGAATAGATGTTGATGGATGCAAAAAAATATGTAATTTTGCACCATTATGAAAATAGGATTTGACAACGAGAAATATCAAAACGTACAGTCGGAACACATCAGAGAACGAATCTCCAAGTTTGATGGCAAATTGTACCTCGAGCTTGGCGGCAAACTGTTTGATGACTACCATGCAAGCCGTGTGCTTCCTGGATTTCAACCAGACAGTAAGCTGCGGATGCTGCAGAAGCTCAGTGACAGCATAGAGATAGTCATCGTAATCAGTGCCTCTGACATTGAGAAAAATAAGAAACGCGCAGACCTCGGCATCACATACGACGAGGATGTATTGCGCTTGCGTGAGGAATTTCAGAAACGCGACTTCATGGTAGGCTCCGTTGTCATAACCCACTACAATGGCCAGCCGGCCGCTACGGCCTTCAAGCAGCGGCTGGAGCGCGACGGCATCAAGGTATACTGCCATTACCTTATCGAGGGTTACCCCCATGACGTGAAGCTGATAGCATCGGACGATGGATTCGGCAAGAACGACTATGTGGAGACAGAGCGGCCGCTGGTTATTATCACGGCTCCTGGGCCAGGCAGTGGCAAGATGGCCGTGTGCCTGAGCCAGTTGTATAATGAGAACAAGCGCGGCGTGCGTGCCGGCTATGCTAAGTTTGAGACCTTCCCCGTATGGAACCTGCCCTTGAAACATCCTGTAAACATAGCCTACGAGGCCGCCACTGCCGACCTCAATGACGTGAACATGATAGACCCATTCCATCTTGATGCCTACAACAAGATAGCGGTGAATTATAATCGTGACATAGAGATTTATCCCGTACTTAACGCATTGTTTGAGGGAATATACGGCACCAATCCCTACAAGTCGCCCACGGATATGGGTGTCAACATGGTGGGATTCTGCATCAGTGACGATGAGGTGTGCTGCGAGGCATCGAAAAACGAGATTATCCGTCGATATTATGACGCCACGGCCAAGTTGGCTTGCGGGGCATGCAATGAGGATGAGGTCAGCAAGATACAGATGCTGTTCAATCAGGCCAAGATAACGACAGACTTCAGGCGCACCACAAGGGCAGCCAAAGACCACCTTAAAGAGACAGGACACACGTCTGCCGCCATAGAACTTGATGACGGCACCATCATCACGGCTCATTCAAGCCAACTGTTGGGATGCAGTGCTGCCCTACTCCTCAATGTCACGAAATATCTCGCCGGCATCGACCACGAGCGCAAGCTGATACCGCAGTCGATGATTGAGCCCATACAGCATACCAAGACAAGCTATCTCGGGGGCAGCAATCCACGGCTCCACACCGATGAGGTGCTTGTGGCACTGTCCGTGCTGTCTGACACAGATGAGGATTGTCGGCACGCCCTGGAACAGCTACCTAAGCTCCGTGGCTGTCAGGTTCACTGTACAGTGATACTTGGAGAGGTAGACCGCAAGATATTCAAGAAACTCGGCATAAACCTGACTTGTGAGCCTGTACTGAAAAAATAACTGATATTGTATAATTGACACTATATTAATAAGATATGGCAAAAATCATCACATTCGGCGAGATAATGCTCCGCCTTTCACCAGACGGAACCGACCGCTTCGTACAGACTGACCACCTGCGCGTGATACCTGGTGGCGGCGAGGCCAATGTGGCTGTAAGTCTGGCCAACTATGGACATGAGGCATACTTCGTGAGCAAGCTGCCGAAGCACGAGATAGGACAGATTGCCGTCAATGCCTTGCGCAGCTATGGCGTAGACATGAGATTTGTGGCACGCGGCGGTGAACGCATAGGGCTCTATTATGCTGAGACAGGGGCCGCCATGCGCCCATCAAAGGTAATCTATGACCGCAGTCACTCGGCCATATCAGAGGCTACGCCAGCCGACTTCGACTTTGATGCCATAATGGACGGTGCGCAGTGGTTTCACTGGAGCGGCATAACACCGGCTATCAGCGACAGCGCTGCCCTACTCGTCAGACTCGCGTGCGAGGCTGCGAAACGTCATGGCGTGACGGTGAGTGTAGACCTCAATTTCCGCAAGAAACTGTGGACATCGGAGAAGGCCATATCCGTGATGCGGCCACTTATGAAGTATGTGGATGTGTGCATTGGTAATGAGGAGGATGCGCAGATGTGTCTTGGCTTCAAGCCTGATGCCGATGTGGAGGGCGGACAGACAGACGCAAGCGGCTATCACAGGATATTCGAGCAGATGCAGAAGGAGTTTGGCTTCAAGTATGTGGTGTCTACCCTGCGTGAGAGTTTCTCGGCCACTCATAATGGCTGGAAAGCCCTCATATACGATGGCTATGAGTTTTATGAAAGCCGCCGCTATGACATAATGCCCATCATAGACCGCGTAGGTGGTGGAGACTCTTTTTCGGGAGGACTCATACACGGATTGCTCACAAAGCACTCGCAAGGTGAGGCTTTGGAGTTTGCTGTCGCAGCATCAGCACTGAAGCATACTGTCAGTGGAGACTTTAACCTCGTGTCGGCAGATGAGGTGGAGGCTCTCGTGGCAGGAAATGCCAACGGAAGAGTGCAGCGATGATGAGAGTGTGCAAGGGCAATGGGGCTTTGCTCCTATTACCAACGTACACATTATTTATATAATATAGAGGATAAAAGGAAATTTGAGTATGGCAAGATTCAACAAACAGCAGGTGCTCGCCAAAATCACAGAAACTGGTGTGGTACCTGTATTCTACAATAGCGATGTGGAGGTAGTCAAGAATATAGTGAAGGCATGCTATGAGGGAGGCATTCGCGCATTTGAGTTTACCAATCGTGGTGATTTCGCTCATGAGGCGTTTGCAGAGGTGGTGAAATTCGCTGCCTCTGAATGCCCTGATATGGCAATGGGGGTAGGCTCGGTGGTCGATGCCCCTACTGCGGCACTGTATATTCAACTTGGGGCATGCTTCGTAGTAGGCCCGTTGTTCAATCCCGACGTAGCTAAGGTGTGCAACCGCCGACTCATCCCTTACACACCGGGTTGCGGTTCGGTGACAGAGGTTGGTATGGCTCAGGAGATGGGTTGCGACCTTTGCAAGGTATTCCCGGGCGACGTACTCGGTCCTAACTTC
>JALFIM010000004.1 GCA_022775985.1 Prevotella sp. | reverse complement strand
TTGCCGCCATGATTCGGCTTGGCAGCTCAAAGTCGGTAAATACATTGAATGCTACGGCTATGACGCAAATCAGACAGGCCGCGATAGCTGTGTATGTGAGAAATCGTTTATTTTCCATTGTATGAGTCTTTAGCTGATAGGCCCTGCCCCCGGTAGGGCAGGGCCTATAAAAGAGGTATGTCTTATCTTGCTGCGCGAGTGCTTATCTTCTTCCCCCAGGCATCGTACGTGTCGATGTAGACGGCACAAAGATAGCAACTTTACATCAAAATACGCTTTGTCTGGCTGAAAAAACGTGATTCTATGCTCTAATTTAACATTAGATATGAAAAACAATAACAGGACACGGTGTCCATGACCTGTTGCCTTATGATAATCATCTTATGGCATCACGTGCTGTCTGAAAAATGCCAAACCGACAATATGTGTACAAATATCCTTAATGCAGACACTCGGATATTGGGCGTTTTTTTGTATTTTTGCACACAGCAAGGCAATGCCGCATTGTGGCATCGCAGTGAAACGTAAGGAATAAACAAGCAATAAAGATGAAAACGATAAAGGACATGACATTCGGAGGCGAGCGTCCGCTCTTTGAGTCGCACGACCTCCGCATGGAGAACATCACCATCACCGACGGCGAGTCGGCCATAAAGGAGTGCTCCAACCTGGAGGCAGACAACTGCAAGTTCTTCGGCAAGTACCCGTGGTGGCACGTTGACGGCAGCGTGATAACCAACTGCTACTTCGCGCCCGAGTCGCGCTCGGCCATCTGGTACTCGTACAACATGAAGATGAAGGACTGCGTGATAGACGGTCCCAAGTTCTTCCGCGAGATGAAGAACGTGGAGCTGGAGAACGTCACCATCAACGATGCCGACGAGACTTTCTGGAACGTGGAGGGCCTGCGCCTGAAGAACGTCACGTTGCACGACGGCACCTACCCATTCATGGGGTGCAGCGACATCACTGTGGACGGGTTGCAGAGCGACTCCAAGTACGTGTTCCAGTACGTGCGCCGTGCGGTCATCCGCAACGCACGCATCAGCACCAAGGACTCTTTCTGGGAGACGGAGGACATAACCGTGTACGACTCGGTGCTCGACGGCGAGTACCTCGGCTGGCACTCCAAGAACCTGCGCCTCGTGCGCTGCCACATCGCCGGCGAACAGCCGCTGTGCTATGCCGAGAACCTGGTGCTGGAGGACTGCACCTTCGACCCTGCCTGCGACCGCGCCTTCGAGTACTCCACCGTACAGGCCACCATCAAGGGACACATAGAGAACATAAAGAATCCTACGAGCGGACACATCGTGGCCGACAGCATAGGCTCTGTGACCATCAACCAGAACGTGCTGCCGCCAGCCGACTGCAAGATTGAGACCAGAAAGGGGTGAAAAGTTAAGGAAGAGTTAAGAACGAAGAGTGAAGAATCCAATGGCTTGGGTTAAGGGAAGAGTGAAGAACGAAGAGTGAAGAATCCAATGGCTTGGGGTAAGGGAAGAGTTAAGAACGAAGAGTGAAGAATCCAATGGCTTGGGGTAAGGGAAGAGTGAAGAACGAAGAGTGAAGAATCCGATGGTTTGGGTTAAGGGAAGAATTAAGAACGAAGAGTGAAGAATCCTATACCATAGGCTGGAGGAAACGGAAACTGCTCTGCTGCCCTACATTGATAATCAAACAAGCACTCAGTTGATTTACATTAAAGTATGGATGTTGTAATATACTGATTCATAGTGTGTTGCGAAATGGGCCAAAATGCAGAGCAAAACGGCCCGTTTCAGACTGCGAAATGGCCCGTTTTGCAGCGCGATTCAGTCCATTTCGCAAACTAAGATAGTTTGATATAGAAAATCAATCCTGAGCACCTGCTTGATAATTAATCATTAATAACTGATAATTAATCATTGTCAAAGCCGATAATTAATCATTAACAACGAGTAATTAATCATTTCCAAAGCTGATAATTAATCATTAATAACTAATAATTAATCATTATCAAAGCTGATAATTAATCATTAATGCATTACGATTTCGACAAGCCCACGCTGCGCCGTGGCACAGGTTCCTACAAGTGGGATGAGGCTCCTGCCGACGACATACTGCCGCTCTGGGTGGCCGACATGGACTTCCAGACAGCTCCGTGCATCATAGACGCGCTGCGCCATAGGGTGGAGCACGGCATCTTCGGCTACACGTTGGTGCCCGACAGCTACTACGAGGCCGTGACCTCGTGGTTCGCACGCCGCCACGCGTGGCACATACAGCGCGAGTGGATAGAGTACACATCGGGTGTGGTGCCGGCGCTGTCGGCCACCATCAAGGCCCTGACGAAACCCGGCGACAACGTGCTCGTGCAGACTCCAGTGTACAACTGTTTCTTCTCGTCAATACGCAACAACGGCTGCAACATAGTGGAGAGCCGCCTTGTGCGCACCGCCGACAGCTATGTCATGGACTATGACGACCTGGAGCGTAAGGCCGCCGACCCGCGCACCGCCGTCATGGTGCTGTGCAATCCTCACAACCCTGCCGGCCGTGTGTGGACACCAGGTGAGCTGCTGAGGCTCAACGACATCTGCATGCGCCACGGCGTGCGCGTCATCAGCGATGAGATACACTGCGAACTGGTCATGCCGGGGCATAGGTACGTGCCGTTCGCCTCACTGTCGCAGCGGTGCCTTGCCAACTCCGTGACGCTGTGCTCGCCGTCAAAGGCGTTCAATATCGCTGGACTGCAAATCGCCAACATCGTCTGCAGCGATGCTGACGTGCTGCGGAGCATCAACCGCGCCATCAACATCAATGAGGTGTGCGACGTAAACCCGTTCGGGGTGGTGGCGCTGCAAGCCGCCTACAACGAGGGCGAGGAGTGGCTCGGCCAGCTCGTGGCATACCTGCATGCCAACTACACCATGCTCTGCTCCTTCTGCGCAGAACACATGCCGCAGTGGCGCATCACGCGGCTGGAGGGCACATACCTCGTGTGGGTGGACATCACCGCCGACGGTATGACCTCCGATGAGCTCACCGCCGAGCTCACGGACAAGGCTCGCGTCATGGTCAACAGCGGCACGATGTACGGCCGCGAGGCTGGCGAGGGGTTCATACGCATCAACATAGCGTGCCAACGCGCACGCCTCGGGGAGGCTCTCAGGCGCATCGCCGCCTACTACGCGGCAAGGCGTTGACGGCCGCGCAGCCTCACGGGTCATCACTATTCAGTCACACATGTCCCTTATGGGCATAACATACAAACCAAAAAACATATAGCACAATGAAAAGAATCATCACTGCAGTAGTGGCCCTCATGGCCATGCTGCTCACGGCACAGGCGCAGACGAGGAGTCAGGTGCCGCTGGCCGACCCCTACATCCTCGTAGACACCAACCTGTACTACGCCTACGGCACGCACTCGGCCAATGGCATAGAGGTGTGGGTGTCAGACAACCTCAAGGAGTGGAAGTACGAGGGCCTGGCCCTCAACAAGGCCAACACCACGGAGCAGCGGTGGTTCTGGGCTCCCGAGGTGTACTACAAGAACGGTGAGTACATCATGTACTACTCGGCCAACGAGCACCTCTACGTAGCCAAGGCCGCCAAGCCCACGGGGCCGTTCAAGCAGGTGGGCGACATGCAGATGAAGCCGCTGCTCGGCGACGAGAAGTGCATAGACTCCAGCGTGTTCTTCGATGACGACGGCACGGCGTGGCTCTTCTTCGTGCGCTTCAACGACGGCAACTGTATATGGAAGTGCCAACTGGCCGACGACTACATCACGCCCGTGAAGAACACGCTGCGCAAGTGCATCAACGTGACTGCCGCATGGGAGAGCAAGCTCGGACGCGTGTGCGAGGGCCCCAACGTGCTGAAGCACAACAAGCGGTACTACCTCACGTACTCTGCCAACGACTACCGCAGCCAGGACTACGGCGTGGGCTACGCCACTACGGTGAACGTCGCCAGCGGCACGTGGGCGAAGTACAGCAAGAACCCTGTGCTGCAGCGCGTGGAGGGCCTCGTGGGCACTGGCCATCACTCCATATTCACCGACCTCGACGGCAAGATGCGCATAGTGTTCCACGCCCATTACTCCGACACGCAGGTGGCCGACAGACTCATGTACATAGGCACCATGGAGTTTGACAACATAGTACTCAAGATGACCGACGACCCCGTGATACGTCCTGTCAAGGTGAGCACCCTCGGCGTGGCCGCACCCTCGGCCGCCGATGCCACCGAGGTGGCACGCTACGACATCAGCGGACGCGTGACCACAGGCTCACACCGCGGTGTGACGATAGTGCGCATGAGCGATGGCACCGTGCGCAAGGAGGTGCGCGTGCGGTGAGCCGTGCCTGACGCATGCATCACACACATACTGCGTATATGGCAATGATGAGCATCAGGGAGATGGCGGTGTGGCTCGGACGTATAGGCCACTGCCGTGGTTTCGGCGTGCAGTCGCCGTCGGCGTACGCGTTCATACGCTATGTCGTGAGCGAGCACTACCCGTACTATGCCTACGACGACTTGCGCAGGGCTATGCCGCGCGTCAGCCACCTGCATGAGAAAGTGTGCCGCCTGTACCTGCGTCTGGCCAACAAGACGCAGGCAGGGCATTGGATTTTCGTGGGCAGTCCTACGGAGCATCAGCGTGCCTACATAGCGGCAGGGTGCCGACGGGCGGTCATAGACTGCTGCGGCGCGGCCGATGTAGGTGACGTGCTGCGCCGCTGCGGGCCGCATGCGGTGGTGGTGGTGAGGCATGGCATGGCATCAGAAGCAGTAGTTGAGGCCGTGTGCGGCGTGGCTTCGGCCGACACGCTGCTCGTCATCGACGGCATAGTGCG
>JALFIM010000133.1 GCA_022775985.1 Prevotella sp. | reverse complement strand
GCAGACCAGAAGAAAAAAGAGCGCAGTGCTATCAATGCGTATATAGCCAAGAACAAGATAAACGTGATAAAGGAAGAGCAGTTCTTCGCTCAGGACTCCATGACAGACGTGTCGAAAAACGAGTATGTGCTGTTCAACAGTTCGGGAGTCTACATGCAGATTGTGCGCAAGGGCTGTGGCAAGAAGCTCCAGAACCAGGAGACGGCCACGGTGCTCTGCCGCTTCACGGAGCGCAACCTGCTCACCGATACCATACAGTTGAGCAATGACAACCTCACGTATGCCACGCTCGTAGACAAGATGTCGGTGAAGAAATCGTCCGGTACGTTCTCGGCATCGTTCTTCACAGACTCCAGCCTTATGTACATGGCGTATTCCAGTGCGGCCGTTCCTAAGGGATGGCTCGTGCCGTTGGCCTATATAAACATAGGCCGTCCGGCAAGTGAGGATGAGCAGATAGCCAAGGTGAAACTAATAGTACCACACACGCAGGGACAGCAGTACGCCTCACAGAGCGTATATCCTTGCATGTATGAGTTGACATATCAGAGAGGAAGGTAAGTATCATGACTTTAATAAAATCTATTTCTGGAATCCGCGGAACGATAGGAGGCCACACCGGCGACACGCTCAATCCGCTCGACATAGTGAAGTTTACGTCGGCTTATGCCACTTTCATACGCCGCACCGCCACCAGCAACAAGATAGTGGTAGGGCGCGATGCACGCATATCAGGAGAGATGGTGAGGAGCGTAGTGTGCGGCACACTCATGGGAATGGGCTTCGATGTCATAGACATAGGGCTCGCTACAACCCCTACCACGGAGCTTGCCGTGCGTTGGTCGGGAGCTGACGGCGGCATCATCATCACCGCAAGTCACAATCCACGTCAGTGGAATGCACTGAAACTGCTCAACAACGAGGGCGAGTTCCTTACCAAAGCCGATGGCAACGAGGTGCTCGACATAGCAGCGGAAGAGTCGTTCAGCTATGCCGATGTAGACCATCTGGGTCACTACACTAAGGATGACAGCTTCGACAAACGCCATATAGAGAGCGTACTCGCGCTCCGGCTCGTAGACACCGAGGCCATACGCAATGCGCACTTCAAGGTGTGCGTAGACTCAATCAACAGCGTTGGAGGCATCATCCTGCCCCAGTTGCTCGATGCACTTGGTGTGGAGTACAAGTTCCTCAATGGCGAACCGACAGGCGATTTCGCCCATAACCCAGAACCGTTGGAGAAGAATCTCGGCGGCATAATGGGCGAGATGGCGACAGGAGGCTACGACCTCGGCATCGTTGTAGACCCCGACGTAGACCGCTTGGCATTTATCTGTGAGGACGGCAAGATGTTTGGCGAGGAGTACACGCTTGTGAGCGTGGCCGACTATGTGCTCAGCCATACGCCCGGCAACACCGTGTCAAACCTCAGTTCCACACGGGCACTGCGCGACGTGACGGAGAAACACGGCGGCGTGTACACCGCAGCAGCAGTGGGAGAGGTCAACGTCACCACGAAGATGAAGGCCGTCAACGCCGTGATAGGAGGCGAAGGCAATGGTGGTGTGATATATCCCGAGAGCCATTACGGCCGTGATGCCCTCGTGGGCATAGCCCTCTTCCTGTCGTCTTTGGCCCATAAGAAGTGCAAGGTGAGCGAGCTTCGCGCCACGTTCCCCGACTATTCCATTGCCAAAAACCGCATAGACCTGACCCCGACCACCGACATCGACGCGATACTCGCTAAGGTGAAGGAGATGTTCAAGGACCAGAAAATCAACGATATTGACGGCGTGAAGATAGACTTCCCCGACAAATGGGTGCATCTCCGCAAGTCAAATACGGAGCCTATCATACGTGTGTACAGCGAGGCACACACCATGGAGGAGGCCGATGCTTTAGGCAAGCAGCTCATGAAGGTGGTCTACGACATGCAGTAATGGCTGTCTGCGGCGTATGGCACGGGCCATACAGCAGTGGCAGAGAACAACAATTCGATGATAAAAAAGAGGAAAGCCGTACGGAATCATACCCCGTCCGGCTTTCCTCGTTTTTATTATATAGAACTCGTCTTTAATTATATAGAACTTGTCTTTTATTAAATAGAGTTTGTCTCGCCCTCTCTTTCGGAGTAAGACTTTCCGCTTCATAAAAGTCAAGATAAGTTCATGGCTTGTGGCTTATCACTTACCGTAGTGTGGCCCTTATTATTTCAGCAGACCGTCGAAAGTCCTTATCAGCGATATTGGGTCTTTGTTGAATTCTTTAGTGTCAAGGTCTGACACCGTATCTTTCATCACAGGGTATGGCTTGAACACTATCTTGAGCAGCAGTTTCGCGCCAATGCTGCTCCCCATCCAGTAGCCTTTAGCTATATCCTCGCTGTGTACCTTGAAGTAGAACATGACGTTTGTGCCCTGCAAGTGTACCTGCTTGGTGTTGGTGGCCGTGGTTATGTAGCGTATATAGGCCGAGACGTGCTTGCCTTCGTACATGGGAGTGAAGAATATAGGGGCCTTATACGGTTTGGGATTCTTGTTCCAGACGGTAGGAAGTGTTTTCTGGGCCATGAGCGGAACGAACGTTATCCATTCCTTAGAGTCATCATCGTAGTACTTGAGACTCTTTATCTCTGTGGACTTGTACTCACTTTTCTCGCCAGAGCCAGAGTCCTTGACCACCACTACGTCGCAATCGTCGAACATAAACATATTCTTGGCGACGCCCTTCACCACATTACCGTTGTTGAGGGTAATCTCTACATTGTCCTGAGCCTGTACCGCTACGCACGCCAGCAGGGCAAAGAACATGAAAATCAACTTTTTCATAATCATTCGTTTTTATGGTTCTTACGCCATAAATTTACGAAATTTCCGTTACCACCCCCAAGCCTTTTTACGTTTTTTTCGCATAAAGTGAGTTGTGGCCCTGCTGCCATTGAAAGATGGTGCCACCACGCGCTTGCACTGGCATGTACCGCATGCCAGTGCGGATGGGGTATGATAGTGTGCAGAGGTATGGGTGTGCCTGCTATATCATGCACCACATGGTGACGAGAAAAGGCACGGAGAAGTCTACTATGAAGCCATGAAACACCGCCACCACCGTGTATTGCTGTCCACAGGTACGCGACAGGATGGGCAGGGTAGTGTCCATAGACGTGGCACCTCCTGCCGATATCGGTGCCAACGGGCCGAGCCACCGTGCTATGAGAGGGGCGGCGAGGAGGGTCGTCATCTCGCGTATCACGTTGGCTATGAGGGCTATGGTACCGAGCTCCGCGCCACGGTACTCGGTGATGAATATACTCGACAGGGAGTAGTAGGCGAATCCGCTGCCCACGGCGAGGCAGTCGGTGAGGCCGCGCCCCACAATAATACATGCCGCCATGGCTCCGGCCCATGAGCCAATGATGGTGGCCAGTGGCAACAGCACTATGCGTGGGTGCAGCGTGCTGAACTCACGCCTTATGTCGGGGTTGCTGCCTATACCTGCCCCTACGCACAGGAGCAGCATGCACAGGGCCACCATGGTCACGCTGCTGTCGGCGAGCCACAGGGGCAACACGCCTGTCTGTCCGCATATTATGCCCGCTACGAAAAACGACACTATGATGATACTGCCCTTCATTGCTGCTGTTCTCCTTTGCTGTTGATGTTTCTCCACAACGCGTATGCTGCTATGCAGCTGCCGAGTGTGGCCATGAGTGCTATGACGGCAGCCTCTGCTCCGAGTGTGGGCAGTGATGCTATGAGCTGCCTGTTGCTGCCTACCTCCAGGCCGAGCAGGAACAGCAGCAGCCATATCAGCACGGTGAGCAGACGCGACAGCCATGCCGTCCGTCTGCCTCGCAGCAAGCGTCCGAGCGCGATGCCGGCGAATATGAATATTACTACTATGAACATGTCGTGTTTGTGACGTAAGTGATTGTTGGATTGACAGGTGTCGCAGCCGTGCGCATGTGCCGACGCGCCGCGGCGGCCGTTGCCGGCTGCAAAATTATAAAAAGAAATCTGAACCCACAAGCACGCCACGGCTAAAAGCACATGTGCGCAGTGCGTGCCGCCGCGTGTGGCGGCAATACAAAATCTCCGCCCTTCCTATGTTATAGTGTCATGGAAGGACGGAGCCGTATCCGTGGCTCACGCTACGGATGGTTGTCAAAAGATAGCTTCAGGTTAAGATGTGTGGCATTGCGCCGCAGAGGCTCAGTTCTCTATGAACTTCTTTGCGGCCCTGAGCTGATGGCGCATGTTGCTGAGTAGCTGCTGGCTCTCTTGCAGTATGTTGAGGTACACGAGCGACACCTGCAGCATGTGGTTGTCGTCGTTCTGCTGTATGCGGTCTATGTGGCGCTTGCGTATCACCGACAGCTCGTCCTTGCAGTTGTCGGCCTCGGCCAGTATGTCGCGGTAGTTGTCAAACCGCCTTGTAGATATCATGCTGTCGGTCTGCTTCATGAGGTCGTTGATGCGTTGGCGTATGGGCTTGAACTCGTCTATGTAGAGCTTGGGCAGAGGATTGAAACTGTTGTCTACATGCTCCTTCACGGGGTCGAGCATACGGCGAAGGCAGTATATGAACTGCTCCGAGGAGTTGATGCCCAGATGGAACCACGTGTTGCGCTCTATGGCGATGCTCGTGGGCACCTTGCGCAGTGCCAGCAGCTCCTGCCGGCGGTACTTCTTCAGCTCGTCGCGCTCGTTGCGCAGCTCACGGTCGGCACGCCGCAGGGTGCTTGGTTTCTCGGCTTCCAGTCCGTCTATGATGTTGTTGAACTCCTGCATGGCGAAGCGTGTGACGAAACTCTGCGTGCGGCTCACGTGCTTCGAGAGCAAGTCCCACACTATCTCCGGGTCGCGTGTGCGCATCATCAGGCGGAACACGTCCTCCTTGCCACCCTCAAGCTCCTTCTTCCTGTACTGTCGGTTGCTGCGTATGAGCATGTACACCACGAGTGCTATGAACGCTATCTTCACCGTTATGCCGCCGAAGAACATGGCCAGGCATACCAGCGCACTGGCTCCGAAGGCCACTCCTGCCGTGAGGAACCAGCCGCCTATGACGCTCAGCACGCCCGTGACGCGGAACACTGCGCTCTCGCGGCTCCACGCCCTGTCGGCGAGACTTGAGCCCATGGCCACCATGAACGTGACGTAGGTGGTAGACAGCGGCAGCTTGTAGTTGGTGCCGATGGTGATGAGCATGGACGCGAGCACGAGGTTGACGGCGGCACGTATGATGTCGAATGCGGCCCCGTCGCCCAGTTCAGCCTCCTGTTTGTTGAACCGGCTGTCTACCCATTCGGCCACACGCTTGGGTATGTAGGCAGATATCGCTGCCGACGACTCCTGCGTGGCCCTCACTATGCTGCGTGCTGCGCGGCTTGATCCGAACATTTCGTCGCCCTCATCCTGCCGTGCCAGGTCTACGCTTGTCTTTATCACGTTCTGCGCTTTCTTGGAAGTGGCCATGGCCACAATCATTATCACGCCGGCGATTAAGAGGTAGAAGGGCGGAGTCTTGGCACTCTCCATGAGCGACGACATCAAGAACGCGCCCGGAGCGGCCCCAGAGGCATTGGCGGCGTAGTCGTTGTAGGAGTCAAGACCGGCCAGAGGCACACCGATGAAGTTTACGAGGTCGTTGCCCGCGAATGCCATGGCCAGGGCGAATGTGCCCATCAGCACCACAAACTTGAACACGTTGAAGCGCAGCAGGTGCAGAATCTCCATCACTATGGTCGAGACCACAAGCGTGGCGAGCAGCAGCATGCGCGTGTTGGAGTCTATCCACTCGCGCGTGGAGTCGGGGATGTAGGCCGACTTGCCTATGCCCTTGAGGAATATGAAGTAGGCGAGGGCGGTGAAGGCTATGCCTCCGAACAGCGCCACGCTGTAGCGCATGTGCTTCTTGTAGTTGAACGTGAACACCAGTCGCGATATCCACTGCACGATGATACCGAACACGAACGCTATGGCCACGCTCACGAATATGGCTATTATCACGCTCAGGGCCTTGTCGGAGTTGAGAAGGTCGTTGTACGTGAGCGTGTGATCGCCTATCATCTTCACGGTGGCGAGGATGAACGTGCCGCCCAGCAGCTCAAACACCAGCGACACGGTGGTAGACGTGGGCATGCCGAGTGTGTTGAACATGTCGAGTATGATGACATCCGTCACCATCACGGCGAGGAATATGGTCATCACTTCCTCGTAGGAGTAGTGGTCGGGCTTCATGATGCCGTGCCGCGCCACGTCCATCATGCCCGTAGACATCACCGCGCCGATGGCTACACCCACGGAGGCGATGATGAGGATGGTGCGGAATTTAGCCACTTTCGCGCCTACGGCACTGTTGAGGAAGTTCACGGCGTCGTTGCTCACACCCACGAACAGGTCGAATACCGCGAGGCAGAGCAGGAAAATGACAATGCAGAGATAAATAGTTTCCATACGTTTGTTCTTTGATTTCGCTGCAAAATTACTCCTGCGTTGTTACAACAGTCTTAAACACATGTTACAATCGTGTTACAAGACGAGACGGTGTCTGCAGCCTGTGCCGGTGGCCATGTCATACCTGCTGTGAGGCGTCCGTGTGGCATGTACGCAGTGGGTGTTGTGACGCTATATAATGATAGGTGTGTGGCGGTTTTGCGAAATGGGCCGTTTTGCAGTGTGAAACGGCCCATTTCGCAGCCTAAAACGGCCCATTTTGGAAGGCAAAACGGCCCATTTCGCAGCACGGTATCGCCCGTTTTTGTAAGTCGTTGATATATAATGATTTACTGATTTAGACATAAACGCGCGTTTGACGCATTTCATACTCTCCCTGATGACGGTGCAGCGATGCCCCCACAGCATGTGTCAGACATGCAGATGCGGTGCATGCCGAGAGTGGCGCGTAGCGTTTTTGCCGCTGGCGTGCAATATTTTCGGCCACTGACGATGGCAGATTGGGATATTATTATTAATTTTGTATCGAAATACGTATTGATGAGTACAAAGATGAGTATGAACGCAAAGACTCATGTTCTTACCGCCACTGTGGAAGCCCTGTCGGCATCTGAGTCGCTGAAGGGGCTCTTCCATCAGCACCGTGACGGCAATCCCTTACCTTCGGGCGCGGCGCTCGAAGAGATTATACAGCTATCTCGCTCAATCCTCTTTCCCGGTTTCTATGGCGACTTCGCCGTAGACTCCAACACCATACGCTACCATATCGGAGTCAACGTGGAGCGCCTGTACTCCCTGCTCGTGGAGCAGATAATGGCAGGACTGTGCTTCAACAACCCCGACAATGGCGACGGCACCTGTTGTGAGCCGTGCGCACACGAGCGTGCCCGGGCCGAGGACATGGCCGCGAGTCTCGTGGCCAAGTTGCCTGACATACGCCGCGTGCTCGCCACAGACATAACGGCGGCCTTCAACGGCGACCCCGCCGCCGAGAACTTCGGCGAGATAATATCGTGCTACCCTGTGATAAAGGCACTGGCCAACTACCGTGTGGCACATGAGCTGTACGTGCTCGGTGTGCCGCTCATACCGCGCATGATGACGGAGATGGCGCACTCGGAGACGGGCATAGACATACACCCTGCCGCCACCATAGGCAAGTATTTCACCATAGACCACGGCACGGGCGTGGTGATAGGCGCGACGTGCGTCATAGGCGACAACGTGAAACTCTACCAGGGCGTGACGCTCGGTGCCAAGAGTTTCCCCCTCGACGCCGACGGCAACCCAATCAAGGGCATACCGCGCCACCCCATACTCGAGGACGACGTGGTGGTGTACGCCAATGCCACCGTGCTCGGACGCATAACCATAGGCAAGGGCTGCGTGGTGGGTGCCAACGTGTGGGTCACACGCGACATGAAACCGAAGACCAAGAAGTACAAAAAGGAGAAAACAAGCTTATTAGACATAGAATTCAATAATGGAACAGGAATTTGAACTCATAGCCAAGACCTTCATGGGACTGGAGCCCGTTCTGGCTCAGGAGCTCACCCAGCTGGGTGCAAACAACGTGCAGATAGGACGACGCATGGTGTCGTTCACCGGTGACAAGGAGATGATGTACCGCGCAAACTTCCAACTGCACACCGCCATACGCATACTCAAGCCCATACGCCACTTCAAGGCCGGGTCGGCAGACGACGTGTATGAGGAGGTGAAGAAGGTAGACTGGAGCAAGTACATAGAGAAGGGCAAGACCTTCTCGGTAGACTCGGTGGTGTACTCTGACGAGTTTCGCAACTCACGCTTCGTGACATACAAGGTGAAGGATGCCATAGTAGACCAGTTTCGTGAGAACACAGGCACGCGTCCCAACATCTCCGTGAGCAATCCCGACATACGTCTCAACATACACATAGCCGAGGACAAGGCCACGCTCTCGCTCGACTCGAGCGGCGAGTCGCTCCACCGCCGCGGCTATCGGCAGGAGTCCGTGGAGGCTCCGCTCAACGAGGTGCTGGCCGCCGGCATGATACTCATGACGGGATGGAAGGGCGACACCGACTTCATAGACCCGATGTGCGGCTCTGGCACGCTGCTCATAGAGGCCGCCCTCATAGCCCACAACATGAGCCCGGGCATATTCCGCAAGGAGTTCGCTTTCGAGCGTTGGGCCGACTTCGATCAGGAACTCTTCGACAGCATATACAATGACGACTCGCAGGAGCGTGAGTTCAAGCACCACATATACGGCTACGACGTAGACATCAAGGCCGTGAACACGGCACGCATGAACGTGCGGGCCGCAGGTCTCACCAGCGACATCACCGTGGAGGAGGCCGACTTCAAGGACTTCAAGCGTCCGGCGGAGAAGAGCATCATCGTGTGCAACCCGCCGTATGGCGAGCGTATATCCACTCCCAACCTCCTCGGCACGTACAAGATGATAGGTGAGCGGCTCAAGCATGAGTTCATGGGCAATGAGGCGTGGATTCTCAGCTACCGCGAGGAGTGCTTCGAGCAGATAGGTCTGAAGCCTTCGATAAAGATACCGGTCTACAACGGTTCGCTGGAGTGTGAGTTCCGCAAGTATGCCATATTCGATGGCAAGATGAAGGACTTCCGCTCTGAGGGCGGAGTGGTGAAGACCGATGACGAGAAGCGCCAGATGGCCGAGAAGCACAGGTTCAAGAAGAACCGTGAGTTCAAGCAGCGTCTCACCGAGGAGGAGGAGAACGAGGAGGCAGACATCCGCTCGTTTAAGTTCCACTCGCTTGAGCGTCGCCGCTTCGACGACGACCGCAAGCCTTCGAGGGCGCGTGTGTCGCAGCGTGGCGGACGCGATGGCGACGACCAGCGCGGCGGCAAGTTCGGTGCCAAGGGTGGACGCAAGTTTGCCAAGGGCGACCGCCGTGGCGGCTACAAGCGCGGTTTCCGCGATGCCGACTGACACTGACTGCGGACAGGCATGCGGCCCTGCGGCGTGTCAATGGCTCAGCCTTGCGGCAGTAGTTGAGCGGCGCGGCGCATGCCTGTCTGTCCTATATATATAATAAGGTGTAAACGATTAAGCAGACAATCAAAATTATTTTTATGTCAAGAATTAGCGAATTAGAGAATTTTTCTTCTTACAAAGAGTTTACTCTATAAATATAGAATCAAGAATTAGAGAAAGTGTAACGGCTTTGCCGTTACTGTAATTGGCTTCCGCCGAACGTAGTTTCTCAAATTCTTGATAGTCTCAAAGTTGGGGAAAATTCTCTAATTCGCTAATTCTTGACATAATAGATGATAATAATGTTTTAATTTAAATTAATTCTGAGTAATTACTTATCCTAAAAATGAGCATCAATCAGTCATTACATAAAATATATTTAGCGGCTATGATTACAATGTCGGCGGCAATGTCAGCACTCGCGCAGACCGTAGGCGTGGTGCCGGCACAGGATGGCAGCAACTCCTTCACGCTTGAGGATCTCAACTTCGGCGGCAACAACTACTACAACATGGTGGCACGCAACAAGTGGTGCGTATGGTGGGGCGACCAGCTCGTGCGCCAGGATGCCGAGAGCTGCTGGCTCGTAGACAAGAACACGGGCAAGGAGAAGAGCCTGTTCTCACTCTCCGACATCAACTCCGCCATAGCCTCCAAGGCGGACTTCAAGGTGCATTCGCTCTACAACACGTCGTTCCCATACGCCGGCAAGACTCTGGTGGTGATAAAGGAGGGCTCACGCATCATCACCGTAGACTTCGCCAAGCACGCGCTCATCAGCACACATGAGTTTGCCGACAATGAGCAGGTGCTCGAGTTCTGCGCCAAGAGCGAGGCCGTGGCATACCTTAAGGACAGCAACCTGTGCGTGACACGTGGCATGCGCGACTGGAAACTGACTGACGACGGCTCGCGGCAGATAGTCTACGGCCAGAGCGTACACCGCGATGAGTTCGGCATAAGCAAGGGCACCTTCTTCTCGCCCGACGGCACCAAGCTGGCATTCTACCGCATGGACCAGAGCATGGTGACGGATTATCCGCAGGTAGACATACCCGAGCTGGGCTTCGACCACCCCGAGAGCGAGAGTTGCATAGCCAAGGCAGCCCCCGACAAGTACCCCATGGCCGGCGAGACTTCGCACAAGGTTACGGTGGGTGTGTTTGACATGAATACGGGCAACACCGTGTACCTGAAGGCCGGCGACCCCACTGACCGCTATTTCACCAACATATCATGGTCGCCCGACGGCTCCACGGTGTATATGTTTGAGCTCAACCGCGACCAGAACGACTGCCGCCTCGTGGCGTACAGCGCCACTACTGGCGAGCGCACTGCGGAGCTTTATCGCGAGACCGATGCTAAGTATGTGGAGCCGCAGCACCCCATAGTGTTCCTGCCGTGGGACTCTTCAAAGTTTATCATGCAGAGCCAGGCCGACGGGTACAACCATCTGTATCTCTGCTCCATAGGCAAGAGCGGCAGCCGCATGGCCGGCAACACCGTGTCGCTCGACGTGCGTCAGCTCACCAGCGGCAAGTGGGTGGTGATGGATATGCTCGGTTTCAATGTGCGGCGCAAGAGCGTTATCATCGCGAGCAATGAGCTTAGCCCCATACAGCGCGACCTCTTCAGCGTGGATGTGCGCACGGGCAAGCGCACGCTCATAGACGAGGGCGGCAAGGGTTGGCACTCGGCCACACTCAGTGCCGGCGGCGAGTATCTGCTCGACAACTACTCCACGCCCGACGTGCCGCGCCGCATAGCCATAGTGAATACCGCGAGCGGCAAGTGCGTGTCGTATTTCGTGGCCGACAATCCATGGCAGGGCTACCGCGTGCCTGAATACAGTTGCGGCACAGTGAAGGCCGCCGACGGCACCACAGACCTCTATTACCGTATGGTGAAGCCCGTGAATTTCGACCCGAACAAGAAGTACCCAGCCATAGTATATGTCTATGGAGGCCCTCATGCGCACAATGTGGACGCACGCTGGCACTACGGCAGCCGTGGCTGGGAGACGTACATGGCTGAGAAGGGCTACCTGCTCTTCATCCTTGACAACCGTGGTAGCGAGAACCGGGGTAAGGAATTTGAGCAGGTGACGTTCCGCCAGCTCGGACAGGAGGAGATGAAGGATCAGATGAAAGGCGTGGAGTATCTTCAGTCATTGCCTTATGTCGATGCCTCACGGATAGGCGTTCACGGGTGGAGCTTCGGCGGATTCATGACCATATCGCTCATGACCAACTACCCCGACGTGTTCAAGGTGGGCGTGGCTGGAGGCCCCGTCATAGACTGGCACTGGTATGAGGTGATGTATGGCGAGCGTTATATGGACACGCCGCAGACCAACCCCGAGGGCTATAAGAAAACGTCGCTGCTCTACACGGCCAAGAACCTGAAGGGCAAGTTGCAGATAATACAGGGCTACAACGACCTGACGGTGGTGCCGCAGCACTGCCTGTCGTTCCTCAAGGCGTGCATAGCCGCCGGCACTCAGCCCGACTTCTTCGTGTATCCTGGTGAGCCGCACAACATGCGCGGGCACCAGAGCACGCACCTGCATGAGCGTATAAGCCAGTATTTCTTCGACTATCTGAAGTGATGATTGCCGCGCAGCCGTGGCCGCGCAGCGTGTCTCAGGGTTTGTGTGCGGCCAGCGGTGCAGACAGTATATAACGCAAAGAGCCGTGCCTTACTCCTTATCGGGAGTAGGCACGGCTCTTTGTGTCTTGCATGGAGGATGCTCAGTCGGTAGACTCGCGCATCACTATCTGGCCGCGCAGGGCCAGGTGCTCGTATGGGGCTGTGGGAAACTCTATCTGGTTGACGAGTAGGCGCGAGGCGTTGAGGGCCATCTCCTCAAGCGATTGCTCCACGGCAGATATGGCAGGATGTACAGACTTGCACAGCAGAGTGCCCGACGAGGCAGCTATGGCCACGTCTTTTGGTATGCAGTAGCCGCGCTTCTGCAGCACGCCCTTGGCTCCGAGCATCACCGTCTCAGTCCAGCAGAACAGGGCATCAAACTCCGTGCCGGTGTCGAGGAAGCGTTCCATGGCCGCAGCACCGTCATCTACGGACAGGCCAGCGTCTACTATGTATCTGTCGTCTACGTCAAGGCGAAATTTTCTCACGGCATCCTTGTAGCCTATGGTGCGCTCCGTGGCCGGTATGATGTAGTCGGGCCCCGACAGGCATGCTATCTTGCGGCGGCCTCCGCGTATCATGTTCTCCACCATGAACTGCGACATTATTATGTCGTCCATCTTCACTATGGAGGTGTCTATGCCGTCTACGGTGCGGTCGAAGAACACTATGGGTATGCCCATGCCTATGATGTCGCGGTAGAGGTCGAGGTTCTTGTCCTTGTGGCACGCGCTCACCAGTATGCCGTCTACACGGCTCTGCACGAGCATGTGCAGGTATTCGCGCTCGGTGGTGTAGTCCTCGGCGGCCTCCACTACTATGGTGTGGTAGCCGCGCTTCTTGAGTTCCATCTGCGCGAAGTGGGTGAATGTCATGAAAAACGGAGTGGAGGCATCGGGTATGGATATGCCTATGATTTTGGTGTGCTGCTTGCGCAGGTTCACGGCCATGTCGTTGCGGTGGTAGCCCATGCGCCGGGCTGTCTCCACGATAAGCTCACGCGTCTCGCGCTTCACGCTGTGGTCGGTCTGCGAGAGGGCTCTCGAAACGGTGGATTTTGATATGCCAAGCTCGTTGGCAATGTCTATGATGGTCACATATCTCATATTGTCTGGGTGTAATGATTGTGTTTTTAGCATG
>JALFIM010000121.1 GCA_022775985.1 Prevotella sp. | reverse complement strand
TGCAGCATTTGGTTGATGTAAAAAACTTGTTCTTTTTCAGATAGTTCAAAATCATGATTGTCACAAGAGCACATCAAGAACAAACACATTGCAAATGTTATAATATACTTCATATTGAAAACTTTAATGAAAACTACATATCATCGTAAGAGTCAAACGTGCGGAGATCGAGCCAGGCACCGAAGAGTGAGCCTTCATTGTACTTCTTGTATGTGCCACAATAGATGGCAGGCTGATCCCAGAGATAATCAACGATATAGCTGCTGACACTCTCCAACTGCTCTGTCAGGCTCTTGTGGCTGAAACAGGCGATGTCAAATTCATTGTTTGCATAACGTAAAATTTAACTCAGTGCCTGTATTTTCTGCGAAACTTTCATCAGAGCTACTGTTTAAGCGGTGATGATATGCCAATGATATAATATCTGTTACCGTATATGGTAATGATAACTCTATCAGTCTGCAAAGATTAAGCGGCCCTTATTTTCCTCTAAAGGCCCACCACAATTCGGGCAACCACAAGTGACGGGATTCCAGTATGAGAGCGACCCAGTCTCGCCACAATGCCGGCATTGCGCTTTTTCTAATTGCGTCTTTCCCAACCCACTGCATCGGATACTGGATAGCTCATGGCATTTGTTGCATAGGCATTGCATGTATTCGCCAGACATGAGAGAATAGTCGGTGGTGTCGGAGCAATCTGTCTCAAAGCCACAATTGCTACAATGGTAGCGATGAAATATAGCCATAATGGTAAGTTTTTGGTTCGTACAAAATTAGTGGTTATTTTGAATAAAGCACTCGTTAATCCGAATAAATTTCTTAGGTCAGCTTGGTCTTTCGCCATTTCGACGGTGATAGCCCCTCCTTCTCGGTGAATATCTTGGTGAAGTAGCTCAGTGAGAGGAAGCCCGAAGCCTCCGACACCTCCGATACGTTCATCTTGGGCTTGCTGACGAGCATGCGCTTGGCAAACTTTATGCGGTGGTCGGCCATCCACTCGCGGAACGACACGTGGAACGTGGAGTTGATGTATGCCGACAGGTAGGTGCGGTTGGTGCCCAGGGCGGTGGCAAGCTCCTCTATGGTGAGGCCAGGCGTGGTGTAGCCATCGGTGGCGAGCCATACCTTCAGGTTCTTCTCTATGAGGGTGTAGTAGCCCGGGGCTTCGCCCGGCTGTGACACTGTGCCGGCATCCTTGCTGCTGGACTGCTGCGCGGCCTCCTTCTCGAGTATGCTCTCCACCTGCTCGTAGAAGAGCAGATAGTTCATGTATGAGCAGTACAGGTATATGTAGAACGGTATGGACGACAGAATCCACAGAAACATGTATTCGTCGGGCAGAAACGTCAGCAGTCCGCAGCTCATGCCGTATATCAACGCCCACCACGTGAATATTGACATCCACCGTATGTGTGCCGCTATGTGCTCTGAGTTGGTGTCGTCGAACAGGCGCACGGCGCGGTGGTATGTCGTGATGAGTCTGCGCGACAGGTATATGCCGTAGCACAGGAGCCACAGTGCCATGATGGCGAGCCCCGTGTACTGCAGCGTGCCCTTGGGCATGAGCAGGTACATGCTTGCCGATATGGCCGTGAACGCTGCCCAGTGGAGCAGATGGCACGCGCAGCGCCGCCGCGTGATGTAGAAGCGGTCGAGCAGGGTGGTGAGGGCGGAACTGAACAGCCAGTACGACAGGAAGTAGGTGGACAGGTTCATGAGTATGGCGGCAGACTGGTCGTGAAACCGCAGTCCTCCGAACAGATGTACGGCGTAGTTGGACGACAGTACCACGAGGGCCGCTCCCATGGTGCGCCGCGACCGCATGTAGTTGGCATATATGGGCTTGCCTGGAGTCCTGGCTGCGAGAAAGTACACTGCGAAGAACAGCATCAGCACCAGGGCCGTGGCGAGTGAGCATTTATATAAGGTGTAGTCCATAATGTAGGGATATAGTGAAAGCGTGAGCATACTGTGGAATGATATGGCTGGCAGACGCGCTTCATACACTTTCCAGGTGATATGCATGTGTCGTGTATGCAAAATTATTGATTTCATCTGTATTTTCATAATAAATGTACGGAAATGTACAATAAAAATGACGAATCTGCACTTCCGCTCCGTCTGGGCGTTACACAAATGCTGTACAATGTTACCCGAAATGTGGTAATGGCGGCTACGCGCGTATAAAATGCGGCACGGCATGGCATGTTTTCACTGAAAAGGCTTAATTTTGTAGAAGATAAGCAACAATCATAACATCCGCTGGCGCGTCATGGCATGCGTGTCATGCCCGTCGGCAAGCAAATACAGTATATGAGTAATCACGACAGAATGACAGGTACCATGCCGTCGGTACGGCAGCTTACGCTCATGGCTGCTGCCTGTGCGTGTACATTGGCCGCCAGCGCCCAGCTGCGCCATGGCGGCATGAGAGACTCGGTAGACATAGATGAGGTGGTGGTGACGGGCACGAGGGCCATGACCGACGTGCGGCACCTGCCGCAGACGGTGTCGGTAGTGGGCCGCGACCGCCTTACGGAGAACGGGCGCATGAGCATACTGCCCACTCTCATGGAGCAGGTGCCGGGCCTCATGGTCACGGGCCGCGGCATGATGGGCTACGGCGTGTCGTCGGGAGGGTCTGGCGGCATGATGCTCCGTGGCATATCATCGGGCGCGGGCCAACTGCTGGTGCTCATCGACGGGCATCCGCAGTACAACGGAATATACGGCCACTCCATAGCCGATGCCTACCACACCATGACGGCCGAGCGCGTGGAGGTGCTGCGCGGCCCTGCCTCCCTGCTCTACGGCTCCAACGCCATGGGCGGAGTGGTGAACATAGTGACGCGTGCCATGCCGCACGACGGGAGCCGCACGTCTGTCAACTTGGGTGCCGGCTCGTGGGGCACGGTGCAGGCCGAGGCCACCAACCAGTACCGCCACGGCGGCTTCTCGTCTACCGTGGGCGCACTGTACGGCCGCTCCGACAACCATCGTCCGCACATGGGCTTCGAGCAGTACGGCGGATTCGTGAAGCTCGGCTACGACCTCACGCCGCACTGGAGCCTGTTCGCCGATGCCGACGTGACGCACTTCAGCGCGTCGTACCCCGGCACGGTGTCGGCACCGATGCTTGAGGCCGACCAGTGGATAACGCGTGGGGCGGTGAGCATGGGCGTGGAGAACCACTACGCACGCACGAGCGGAAGGCTGAGCCTGTACGACAACTTCGGGCGGCATAAGATAAACGACGGCTACAACGCCCTATCGGGCACTCCGCAGAAACGTCTGTTCAGGTCGAGCGACGCGCTCATGGGCGTGTCGTGGTACCAGAGCGCCAACCTGTGGCAGGGCAACCGCCTGACCGTGGGCTTCGACTATCAGAACATATACGGCCATGCCTACTACACGAGCCGTGAGACTGGCGAGACCATCGACACCCCCAACAAGCAGAGCGGCAAGGAACGCAACCATGAGGTGGCGGCCTACGTAGACATGAGCCAGGACCTCGCGTCGTGGCTCACCGTGCTGGCCGGCGTGCGCTACGACCACCACACGGTGAGCGGTGCGGAGTGGGTGCCGCAGGCGGGCGTGGTGGTTCGTCCGTCGGCTCTTACGCAACTGAAGCTGATGGCGAGCAAGGGCTTCCGCAATCCCACCATGCGTGAGATGTATCTATACCCACCGTCAAACACCGACCTCAGGCCGGAGCGCATGTGGAGCTACGAACTTTCGTGGAGCGGACGGCTGCGCGACAACAGCCTGAGGTACGGCATAAACCTGTTTTACATAGATGCCGACAACATAATACAGACCGTCAACCGCAAGAACGTGAACACTGGCGCACTCACCAATAAGGGCGTGGAGGTGGAGCTTGGCTACCGCGTGGACAGCCACCTGAGCCTGAGCACCAACCATTCGTGGCTGTACATGAGGCACCCCGTGGTGTCGGCACCGAAATACAAGGGCTACGTAGGGGCCAACTACAGTCTGCGGCGTTTCTATGCCAACGTGGGACTGACGTATGTTCATGGCCTGTACACGCGTGTGGGCGATGACGAGCACACGGAGAACTTCACTCTGCTCGGTTGCACCGTGGGCTATCATCTTGGCGACAACGTGAAGTTGTGGCTGCGCGGCGACAACCTGTTGGCGCAGAAATATGAGTATATAGACGGCATGCCCATGCCGCGTGCCACGTTCATGTGCGGCGTAGACCTGTCGTTTTAGGCATGCCGCGTGCCGGTGTGCAGCCCGCTGTCGTGGCACGTTGTGGCGCGACAGCGCGGTATGAAAATATGTATGGCACAACACTTTGATATACAATGCTTTGCAAAACGGGCCGTTTTGGCCTGCGAAATGGGCTGTTTCACGATGTGAAATGGGCCGAATCGCAGGGCGAAAGGGCCCGTTTTGCAAATAGGTATTGCACCGTTGTGATTTCAACCTGTTTCGCCTTACGCTTTTCTTGGGGTTTGGCTTGACCGGCTTCACTGTCATTTTGCTTTTGGGCTTAGTGGTTTCACACTGACTTGATTTGGATTATGTCTGCGGCCCTGTGAGTGACTTTATTGGCCTTACAGGGCAACTTTTTTGCACACTATTGCCTGTAAGTGTGCAAAACTTAGTACCTTTGCACCCGAAATTTTAGGATAAATATAATCATATAAAGAGAAATTTTAT
Organism: Prevotella sp.; assembly: GCA_022775985.1. Lineage (GTDB taxonomy): Bacteria > Bacteroidota > Bacteroidia > Bacteroidales > Bacteroidaceae > Prevotella. Next base: position 3,385 of record JALFIM010000121.1, on the reverse strand, counting down.
GTCTTTTAATTTACTGAAAGGAAAGCGCGGTGTAATCTTCGGCGCGTTGAATGACGCATCTATTGCGTGGAAAGTGGCAGAGCGTGCCGTAGAGGAAGGGGCCAGTATAGTGTTGACCAACACTGCCGTGGCCTGCCGTATGGGCACCATCGACGAGTTGGCCCGTAAGACCGGCGCTGTGGTTATCCCCGCTGATGCGACATCGGTGGAGGACTTGAACGAGCTGTTTGTCAAGGCACAGGAGGTTCTGGGCGGCAAGATAGACTTCGTGCTGCACTCTTGCGCCATGAGCATGAACATGCGCAAGAAGCGCACTTACGACGACCTCGACTACGGGTTCCTTGACAAGACGCTTGACATCTCGGCAATATCATTCCACAAGATGCTGCAGGTGGCCAAGAAGCTCGATGCCCTCAACGAGGGCGCGTCGGTGCTCGCGCTCACATACGTGGCCTCGCACCGCACGTTCTTCGGCTACAACGACATGGCCGACGCCAAGTCGCTGCTGGAGTCTATAGCCCGCAGCTTCGGCTACATATACGGCCGCGAGAAGAAGGTGCGCATCAACACCATATCGCAGTCGCCCACGTTCACCACGGCCGGCAGCGGCATCAAGGGCTTCGACGGCCTGTATGACTTCTCCGACCGCATGTCGCCACTCGGCAACGCTTCCGCCGACGAGTGCGCGGACTACTGCGTGGTGATGTTCTCCGACCTCACGCGCAAGGTTACGATGCAGACTCTCTTCCACGATGGCGGTTTCTCCAACATGGGTATGTCGCTGCGTGGAATGACGCAGTACAACAAGTCGTTCGTCGATGAGAACCGCGATGAGAACGGAAAGATTATCTACGGATAACAGTATATTATAATGTGTGCTGTCAGCTCACGGCCGTAAGGTGCGCTGACGGCGTAAAAACAAATACAGCCAAAGAGCGGACTCCAGTCTGCTCTTTGGCTGTATTTCGTATTATGTCGTGCCATGCGTCACGGCCTTGCCGCGCATGATGCTGTGGCGTCGGGGGCGTAAGGGGGTGTCATTTCTTCTTCTTGAACAGTCCCTTCACCTTGCCCACGGCGTTCCTGGCAGCGTCTTTCACCTTCTTGTCGGGTGTGGCCTCCTCTGCGGCGGGTGTCTCTGCGGGTGCGTCTGTCTCCACAGCCGTGGCCTTGACGGGTGTGGCAGGTGTCTCTACCTTGGTAGCAGTGGCGGCAGGATAGCCAGCGAGGCCCTTGAAGTACGTGTACACGCGCTCGTCCTCACGTGCGTCGCCCGATGTGGTTTTCACCTTGTAGGTCTGCTTGCCGTAGTTCTTGCTCTGCCTGGTAAGCTCCACAGGGCCCTTGGTAGTGGGGTTGAGGGTGATGGTCATCTGGTACACGTTGTCGGGTTCTTCCTTGCTCTTGATGGTGAACGTCTCCTTGTTGCCGGTGCGTTTGTAGTTGAGGATGTCGAAGCACGGGTCATCGTCGCCGTCCATCCAGTAGAGTTTCTTGTTGCGGTCGATTACGTCGCGGCCGTACTCGTCGAGGTAGAGCAGTTGAATCTGGGCAGATGCCGACACGGCCAGAGCGAAAAGGGCCGATGTCATGAGGAGTCTTGATTTTCATGTGATAAAAGTTTTTTAAGTTATTGTTATAAATTGGTATATGCTGTGATGACGTGGGTGCGGGTGCAATGTGGCCGTTTCCAAATTGCCTGACTGCAACTTGTCTGTGCGAAAAGATAATGATATGTTTTGAATAAACGGCAAGTGAAGGTACTTTTTATCTGTGGGCCGTGATTTTTTTTGTCCCCACCGCTGCCGCTGTCGTGGCGGCGGTGGGGCGTGACATGACGTGGTGAGCCAGTGGTGTGTGGCCGTACGCGCCCGTCATGGAGTCCAGCGGCGGCTTATCTCCTTCACCTCGCCGTGGGCAAACCTTACCTTGGTGTCGCCGGGAGAGAACTGGTGGCGGTAGTCGGGCAGCGTGTCGAGGTATGCCTTGTGGTCGTGGCGCACGGTGCGCACGGGGTCGGTGGGGTTGTATCCGCAGTCGAGGAGCACGAAGTCGCGGGCGAGTACCACGCTGCGCTTGCCCTTGACGGTGTACACGGAGTAGTCGTCGAACGTGGTGGCGCGGTACGTGCCACCGCTGTTTGGCGTGAGGCATGCGCCGCCGTTCTCCACGTCGCCGTTTATGATGACGGCACCTCCACGCCGCTCTATTGTGCTCACGCTCATAGGCTTGCTCTCGTACACCAGTGTGTCGCCCACCGTCATGTGGTTTATGGAGGCCGTGTCGTAGAGCGTCTCGCTGTACACGGTGAGGGTGAGCTTGCCGTGCTGCCAGTCTATGTCGCCAGTGGTGAACGCGGCGGGCACCGTACTGTCGGCCAGTGAGTCGAGTGATACACCGTCGGGCAGTGGCTTCACGCATGTCTGACGGGGTGTGGTGGTGCCGGCGCAGCCCATGATGAGGAGCGGTGCCAGCAGTAGCGTCATGATTCTCATAGTGGTAGAATGTATTGTAATGGTTGCAAAAGTAGTGATTTTGCGCCATACTTGCAGCGTATGGCGGTGAAAATATTGCGTTGTGGCGGCATATACTGCCGTGCCATGCGTGCCTGCCGCGTGTGCATGATGTGTGAGCCGTGGAGCGAGGGCAGGGCATAAACGCAAAAGAAGCCGCTGGCAATCAGCGACTTCTTTTGCTCATGGGTGGAGCTGGAGGGATTCGAACCCTCGTCCAAACAGGGAAACCGTATGCTTTCTACATGCTTATTTCAGCCTTCGTTTTCGTGGTGTGACAAGACCTGAACCACCAATCACACCCTTAGTCTCAATGATTTTCGCCCGTGCATCGAGACCTGCAAGGACTATTTCCGATTTATCTGCACCGCTTGACCCTTGGATTCGGAACCACATCCTTGGAGCGATGTCTCGTTCCATCACCTTGTGACGGAATTAAGCCAGTAATCTACTGTTCTTCGATTAGGCAGCGAGAGCGTAGTTGTTTTCGCCAATTAAATTTGTGACCACTGGGATTATGGAGCCAATAGACTACTCTCCGCATGCTTACATACCATTCCAACCCGCTGTCAAATCCAGTCAACCCCTTGTCTGTGACGGCAAGCACGGCGCGTGGCACGGCCTGAGTCAGAACGCTGACTCATGGTCAGCAGTGCAAAGTTACGCACTTTTTTCCAATCGTATGCTGTTTTTCCGTAAAATTATTCGTTTTTGTCCTTTTTCACATCGTGGCTTGTGCAGTCTGCGGCCGAGGCGGGCTGGTGTCCTGCGCTCATGCTGAACTCGCAGCCGCAGTAGCGTTGGTTGTAGAAGCCGTAGTCGCGTATTATCTGCGCACGGCGCTCGCTCAGTCCGCCCTTACGCCAGTTGCG
>JALFIM010000117.1 GCA_022775985.1 Prevotella sp. | reverse complement strand
TGCAAAGAAAGCTGTGAGGCTCTTGCGCCATGTGTCGAGGTCGTCATGCTGTAAGGCACGATAAAGCTGAATGGCAAGCGTTGTTGCCGACTCTTTTGTTCCGAGATAGTTGGAGGCGAGAAGCGTCAAGAAACCTTTCTTCACCTCGTTGTTCGGAAGGTCAAGCAAGTATGAATTAGAATACGGGTCGTAATCCTTTATAGTCAGATAGCCGCTCTGATAAATCATCGGCAACAGAGCCTCCACGTCTGCCCTGTAATCCACAAACGCCTCTCTCGGATAATACCTCCCTGTAAGCTCATTCATGTTCTCCTTGCAATGAGACAGCAGACGGACAAGATAGGTCGGCGTGCCCGTAGCGAACCAATAGTCCGACAGTATTTTCTTGCTCATAGCATTCAGTATGCTGAACGGATTGTATATGTCAAGCATGTTGGGGCTGAAATGATAGCCGTCGAACTTGCGCTTCAGCCTGTACTTCATCTCATCCTCAGCTACCTTGTACCTCGCGGCCATCGCCTTTATCGGCTCATCGAATGCCGCATACAGCTCCTCCTCCGTGATGCCGCAGAGAGCCTCGTACCGCTCGTCCATGCTGATGTCGTCGGGCTGGTTGAAGCCGCTGAACACACTTACCTGCGAGAACTTGGTGACACCAGTCAACAACACGAACTGCAAGTCGGCATCGGCTTCCTTAAAGACAGAATAGAAACCTTTGAGGACATTGCGGTTATAATCCTCCAAACTCATCGTGTCTGGCCCTTTCTCCGTAGGAATGCCTAAGTCCATGACATCCAGCAAAGGCTTGTCATACTCATCCACCAGCACTACTGTTTTCTTTCCTGTTTTCTCATGGGCTTGCCTCAGCACTGCCCTGAAACGGCTACCCAATGTCTTGGCCATGCCATCCGTGCCATAACGTTTCTCCGCAGTGGCCACAAACTCCTCCAGCACCTCATCCAAAGCAGTAGACTCTGCATAATTCTGACCACCAAAAGACAGATGCAACACCGGATATCGGTTCCATTCCTTCTCCAGCCTGTCTATGGCAAGTCCCTCGAACAGTTCCTTCCTGCCCTCAAAATAGCATTTCAGGGTAGACACGAGCAATGACTTCCCGAACCGCCGTGGGCGGCAAAGGAAATAAACCTGTCCGTTGTGAACCAAATCATATACCAATGCCGTCTTGTCTATATAGACATAGCCATCCTCTATGATAGTCTCAAAGCTCTGTATTCCTATGGGATATTTCATGTTGCTGTTCTTTTATGGGAGAAAACATAAAAATCAAGTCCACGTCTCGCGGCTCTTGGCCTCAGCCACAGTAAGGGTCATTTTCTGTCTGAAGCCGCCAGGCTCAAACAGCGTGAGATCGCTGAACTTGCCATTAGCGTACTCATAATAATATATTCTGTCGCCAAGTCTGGCCTCTATGCCGAAATACGTCTCACCGAACATGGGGCCGGGGATGCCTTTCACTCCGATGCGTGAGATATCGTCAAAACCATGTGGGAGGAGATTCTCGAATGGATGTGCGGGAGTAGTGATGTTCCATTTGCCACCATCAAGTACCTTATAAAAACCGAGCCCCACCACCTCTATGGCCTCATGTGAGGGCTGCGTGTACGGGAGGTCGAACATGCCACCCCTTACTATCGGGCTGTCACCTACAAGCTCAAGGCTGAACACAAAGGAATCGTTACCAGGGAAATGCACATCAAGCGGCCACACCTCATCAGTGTACTTACGCCGCGACACAAGTCCATGCCACATATCGAAGCACACCACACGCTCGTCTCTGTCCCCAAACCATCCGTTGGTAGACTCCTGCTCTATATGGCAAGGGCTTGCGAGGCGGAACTGCAGACCTGTAGAAATCTCAAGTCCTATGATGATATCTATCGTCAACTGTATTTTATGAGTCACGTTTATTCCACCATCCATTATGCCTTTGTACACAGGATAGTCGTAGAGGTGCTCCCATGCTTCGCCTAAGGTGTACACATTAAGCGTTTTCTTTTGGTCATCGGCATACTCGTAGTTGGCCTGATAGCTGATACTGCCATATCGCCACATCATACCCAACAGTCTCCTCACGTACTGGCGGTAGTCCTCATCCTTCATCCTACGGTAATTGACACCATTGCCGTAAAGATAGCGGGCAAAATGACTGTTGTCTTTAGCATCAAGCACACGCCACTGTATCTTGGGCGACGGGTGGAACGAATCGGGGATGGGATCGGTCGGTTCCTCCAAAGGCTGTGTGGGCTCTGACTGCACGTCACCGCCAGACGATGAGCCGCAGAAGCCGCCCTCATCATCACGCGTGGTCTGCGCAGTGTCCTGAGGAGCCTCATCGAGCAGACGACGGGCCTCGGCAAGAAACTCATCTACGGTCTGGAAACGTCGGCGGCGCATAGGATCCATGGCACGCTCCACAAATGCCGACACGGCACTGCTCACCCCGAGACGGCTCAGGCTGTCGGCAGGGAAACCGTCATTGAGAATGACCGACGCGCTGGGAGGAGTCTGGCCAGTGAGCATCTTGAGCATGGTGGCACCGAGGGCGTATATGTCGAGCGTGGGCATGAAACCGTCGGACTTGCGGTAGCTCTGCTGCTCGAGCGGCGCGTAGCCCATGGTGCCCGCGCCTATGGTGGTGCTCGTCTCTGGCATGCCGTCGGCGGTGAAGAGCTTTGACAGGCCGAAGTCTATGAGCACGAGGGTGCCGTCGTCGCGCCGCATGACGTTGAGCGGCTTTATGTCAAGGTGCAGCATGGAGGCGGAGTGCATACTGCCCACCGCCCCTGCTATCTGTATGATGCAGCCGAGGGCCTCACGCTCGTCGAGCCTGCGGTGCGAGCGTATGTAGTCGTCGAGGTTGCCGCCCGGCAGAAACTCCATGACAAGGTACACGGTGTTGTTGGCCTCGAAGGTCTCGAGCACCCTCACTATGTGGCTGTCGTCAAGGAGCGACAGGTTGTTGGCCTCGCGCATGAAGCTGTTGCGGTAGTGCTCATACAGCGTGTTGCCGTCGCTGACGTTCACCCGTGAGCCGTCGCGCCAGTTCACCTCGCGCATGAAAAACTCCTTTATGGCCACCGTCACGCTGCTGCCGAGCTGTCCGAGACGGCCCTTCAGGCACACGTGCGCCTGATAGGTGATGCCGAATGAGCCCTGTCCGAGCTGTCGGTCTATGACGTAGTCGTAGCACTCTCCGTGCAGTACGGTACCGTTGCTGAGTTGCATATTGCTGATTCTTAACGTGAATACATCTATTATATAGCGGCGTGTGCCGCGCCTCGCGGACTAACGTCCTATCCACACTTCGGGATTGAGCTTGGCCATGTTGTGCCTGAGCTGGAACTGGAGTATATTGTCGCGCCCCACGGCACCGAGAGCCTGACGCGTGGAGACCTTCTGTCCGCGGCTCACGCTCACGCTGCTCAGGTTGCAGTACACGGAGATGTACGCGCCATGACGTACCATCACCACCATAGAGCCGCTGAACCCGAACACCGCGCTCACCTCACCGTCGTATATGCTGCGGGCCTGTGCGCCGGGGCTTCCGAGGATGTTTATGCCCTTGTTGTCGAGCGTCACGCCCTTCAGACCCTCCACATTGTACTGCCCGAAGTGGCTCACCACCTTGTAGCTGCCCGTGATAGGCATGGGCAGACGGCCCTTGTTGGCCTCGAAACCACCACTCATCATGCGGTCTACCGATGACATGGCCTGTGTCTGCTGCACCGTCTCGCGCACGTTGTCGAGCTCCTTCTTGCTGCGTGCGGCATCGGCCACGGCCTTGCGCTCGGCCGCCTCACGCGCTGCCTCGGCCTCGCGTGCCGCCTGTTGCGCCCTCTCGCGCTGCTGGCTGTCCTCGCGCTCGGCGGCGATGCGTGCCGCCTCCTTGAGCCGCTGCTCACGGGCCTTGGCCTCAGCTATGCGGCGTGCGTTTTCACGGGCCTCCGCCTCAGCGGCCGCCTTCTTGCGTGCCAGTTCCTCGGCACGCTTCTTGGCGGCAGCGGCAGCGGCCTGACGGCGTGCTTCCTCGGCGGCACGCTGACGCGCCTTCTCCACCTCTATGGCTATGAGGCGGTCTATCTGCGCGTTGAGCTGCGCGTCTATCTTCTTCTGCTGCGATATGATGGTCTGTATGGTTTTCTGCTGCTTCTGCAGCGATGCCACCATGTTCTGCTGCTCCGTCTGCTGGCCCTCGAGGGCCTTGCGCTCCTGCTGGCCCTTGCTGAGGAGCGTGCTCTTGTGGCCACGGGCCGTCTGGAGCTGCTGGTGCTTGGCCGTGACCTGCTCCTGCTTGGCCCGCACCATGTCGCCCTGCGCGTGCTGATATGCGGCATAGTCGCGTGCGAAGCGCATGCGGCGGTACATCTGCGAGAAGTTCTTGGCCGAGAGCACGAACATGAGCCTGTCCTGGAAGGTGTGCTGGCGGGTGATGTAGCGCATGGACTTCACGTACTTGGCCTTGCGCTCGGCCAACTGCTGCTCGAGGGTCTGGAGCTGCGCGTTGAGTATGCTTATGTTGCTCTCTATGTCGGTGATGTCCTTCTGTATGGCATCTATCTTCTTCTGGCGGTCGCCTATCTCCGTGTTGATGACCATGAGGTTGCGGAGACGCTTCTGCACGTCGGCCTTGTTGGCACGCAGTGCCTGCTCCTGCTGGCGTATCTTCTTCTGCACCTGCGAGCGTTGGTTCTGCAGTCCGCGTATAGACTCGTTGGTGTACGCGCCCTTCTTGTCCGCCGTGGTCTGGCGCGACGATGCCTTACGGCTGCTTCCCGAGGCCGCTGACGACTTCTTGGCCGCCGTGGACGTAGACTTGCGCGATGCCGTGGATGACGACTTCCTGACCGCAGACTGACGCTTCGACGATGCCGACGAGCGCGGCTTCTGCGCCGCCGACTTCTTCGTCTGCGCCGTCATGGGTGCCGAGAGTGCCACGGCAAGCAGCAATGCTAATAGTTTTCTCATCTGAGTTATGTAAGTGTTCAGAATTAATTTTATATTAAAACATTCCTCTCATCTATTATGTCAAGAATTAGAGAATTTACGTCACTTTCAAGATTATCAAGAATTAGAGAAACAACGTTCGGCGAAGGCCAATTACAGTAAAGACAAAGCCGTTACTTTTTCTCTGATACTTGTTCTATATTTACTGAGTAAAATCTTTGTAAGAAGAAAAATTCTCAAATTGGCTTTCGCCGAATTTTGTTTCTCAAACTCTTGACATAAGAATAATCTTTATGGCCGCCAGACACGTCTGGCCGCGGTCATAGCTGTAAGAGTTTCTTGAGTATGTCGGAGGTCTCTATGCGCTTGTACTTGGGCGACACCTCGGTGGTGGCATCCCAGTCGGAGCTGGTCTTCACGCTGTTCATCTTGAACGTGAGCGACACCGAGCGCTGCTTCTGCGTGGCCGTGGTGGTGAAGCGGAACGTCTGCGTGGCAGGAAACTGCTTCACGCCCACGGCGGTGAAACCCGAGTACTGCCAGTTGAGCGCAGACGTGCCGTGCGCCTGGCTCTTGTACGCCACCTCGGCCTCGCCTATGCGTCCCGTGCTGCGGTCGGCCTTCCACACATACGACATGCTGCCCTTGTCGAGCCGCAGTGGCACCATGGCACCGCCATCGCCACTGGACACGCTGAACTGCCTGAGGTCGGCATCCTTCACCTTCTGCTCACCGGGCAGGAACAGCTCGTTCCAGAACAGAGCCTGGAGGCTGTAGAAGTTGAGACCGTTGGCCTTGAGGAAGTCTACCTGCGTGTAGTCGGCCTTGACATACTCCTTGTGCATGCGGTCGATGACCAGCACGTACTGCGGCGTGAACTCTATGCGCCCCACCTCAGTGCCGAGGAGCGGGATGAACACCTGCAGACGTATCACCTGGTCGCGGCGCATGCGCACGGCCCCGGGCACGCTGATGTCCTTGCCCTCGCCCTGTATGGTGATGCTGGCGTTGCCCACTATGTTGGTGGCATACACCTTGTTGTCGGCCACCTTGTACACGAACGCGTCGGCCGACACGTCCTGCTTGCCGCCTGTGGCGGCCGTATGGCGGCCGCCCATGTCTGCCACCGCCTTCTTGGAGCCGCACGAGCCCATGACGAGCGGTGCGGCTATGAGCATCATACTTATGATGTGTGTTGTTCTCATACTGCTTTGATGTGTTTACATTAATATATCCGCGCGTGCAGCACGGCGCGTCACTTGCCCTGCACGGCCGGCGCGTCGGGGGCTACATACTTGCGCAGACGTATCTTGCGCGAGAGCACAGCCTTGTCGCCGCCGTGCTGTATGGCCTTCTGCCAGTACTCCACGGCCCGGTCGGGCTCGCCGTTCATGGCGTATATGTCGCCCGCGTGCTCTATGATGACGCTGCTCACGAGCGAGTCGCTGTCGTTGCGCACGGCCTGGTCTATGTATATCTTGGCCTCGCTGTACCGCTTCTGTTGAAACAGAATCCAGGCGTACGTGTCGAGGTAAGTGGCGTTGTTGGGCTCGGCCTTCACCGTCTTGTAGCTCATCTGCTCGGCCTTGGTGAGTTCGCGGTTGAGCGTGCTGAGGTAGTAGGCGTAGTTGTTGAGGCACGACAGGTTGTCGTCCTTCCATTGCAGACAACTGTCGTAGGC
>JALFIM010000115.1 GCA_022775985.1 Prevotella sp. | reverse complement strand
GTATAAAAGCGTACGAATGTGTTAATTATCAAGTGATTGCACAAATTTTACCTTCCTGTTGCTTGTTGACATAGAGTGCTCGATTAATAATAATTAACTGACTCATGAGTGAAATCCACCCGTACAGGTCGAAATATTTTTGATTATCTACTATATGAAATTAACAAGAGGACGCGTCAAACGAGACACGCCCTCTTTCCTTTTACTTGCGACAGTGCTTGCGGAAGTATAGCCAGTAGCCGGTGGCGGGGAGCGTGGCCCCTACAATGCTCACGGCAAACGTTATGGCCTTGGTCACTGTTCCGCCCCATGAGCCTACGTGCAGCTCGTGCATAATCTTCATGGCGGCCGTGCCCTTGGGCACCAGATGCAGCCCGAAGCACACCCCTGTCACGGCCAGCAACAGCAGCCACAGCACTACCCAGTAGCCGAGGCTCACGTGCAGGTCAAACAGCAGCCGCTGCCTGCCGCGCCGCCTCTCTATGCTGAACCGCTGCCGCCACTGCCGGCCGTTGCGCGGCAGACATATCCACAGGCCGCTTATCAGGATGAATATGAGCAGCAGTGTGGTGTAGGCCACTACGGCCTTGCCCACGCTGCCGGCCATGAGTGACGTGTGAAACTTGGTGACGTAGGAGAAGAAGTCGCGCTTGGTGGTCACACCGTATGGCGCGTCCTTGCTCTTGCCGTGCGCCACGGCCCCCTTCCTGCCGCCGTCAAAGGGCTTCGCCGTGCGGCCCGCCTTGGAGGCATGATGCCCGTGAGGGGCAACGACCTTGGGCATTCCCAAGGCGTTGCGTATCTCTGCCTTGAACACAAGCGTGGCCCCCGACAGGCATATAAGCATGACTATTATGCCCAGCGGCAGCGAGAGCCACAGGTGTATGCTGTATAGAAGTCGTCTCGTCATCAGATTGGTCACATCACTTAGCGAAGTTCACCTTCAGACCTACGACCACCATGCGTCCCGGGGAATAGAGGGCATAGCGGCGTGTGGTGGTGTCTATGCGGTGGTCCTTCTTGTCGAAGATGTTGTCAATGCCGAGGCTCGGCATGAATCTGAACATGCGGCCCACGGTGAACGTATGGGTAGTGTTGAGGTTCACTACGCCGTAGCCCGGCGCGTCCTCGTAGGCAGGATAGAACGTGCGCGACTGGAAGCGTGCGTTCAGGTTCACGCCGAGCGTGTAGCCGTCCCACGTGTGTCCGTAGTTGGCACCGGCCGTGAGCGAGTTGCGGAACGTGCGCTCCAGGGCCGACCACTCACCTGCTGTCTTGGAACGGCCGTAGGTGTAGGCGTAGTTCACGAGCAGGGTGAGGTCGGGAGTCACGTTGGCCGACACGTTGGCCTGTATGCCCTTCACTATGCCTCGGTCGCTGTTGATGTAGTGGCCGTAGGTCTTCATCTGGTTGAGCTGGTCCATTGTGGCCTCGGGGAACTCCTGTGCGAGCTGCTGGCGGACGTCGTCATCAACGGCTATGTTCTCCTTCACTATCATGTCGTTCACGAAGTTGAGGTAGCCCATCACCGACACGGAGAATATGCGGTTGCTGTACTCGGCGCTGAGCGATGCGTAGTGGCTGTTCTCGGCCTTCAGATCCTTGTTGCCGAAGGTGATGACAGGCCGCTTGCCCATAATCTTGAAGTAGTGGTAGTAGAGCTCATCGAGACCCGGTGTGCGGAATCCGCGTGAGTAGGCGGCGCGGAAACGGAAGTCGCCGGGGGCGTACATGAGCGACACCTTGGGCGTGAAGTTGGAGCCGAACGCGCCGTGCTTGGTGTAGCGTGCGCCGAGCGTGGCCGTGAGGTTGCGCACTATCTCCATGTCGTGCTGCACGTAGCCGGCAGCCGTGTACACGTTGTTGTGTACATCGCCGCTCGTGGCCGTGAGGAAGTCGTTGCGCCAGTCGGCGCCTATTACGGTCGTGGCCTTGTCGTAGAAGTGGAACACGCCCTTCAGCTCTGCCTCATAGTACTTCTGCGTCTTGCTGCGCACGAAGTCGCCCACGTGGTATTTGCTCGTCTCCACCTGGTAGAGGTTGCCGTAGTGGTAGTTGTCGCTCGTGAAGTCGAACTGCAAGTGGTTCTTGCCCAGCTTGTACTTAGCGCCGGCCTCCATGCGCCAGCCCTCGCTGCGCATGTCGTAGTCAGAGCCACCGGTGATGTCCTCGCGCGTGTCGGGGCGGTCGGTGAGCTTGTAGTTGTAGGCTCCCGACACGTAGAGCGACAGGCGGTCGGTGGGCTTGATGTCGAACCGCTGGTTCACGAGGTTGGAGTTGAAGCCTATGAACAGCGGTGCTATCGTGGCATACTCGTTGCCCTTGGAGTCGAGGGCCATGCCGTTGTTCTGGTAGCTGTCGGCCTCATGGTGGAAGTACGACGTGTGTGAGTCGAGGTACTTGGTCGATACGTCGAGGTTCACGCCCTCGGAGAACTGACCCTTGCCCGACACCCGTGTGTCTGACGAAGCCTCCACGGTGTTGAGCTGCGTCTGCTCGGTGATGATGTTTATCACACCTCCTATGGCGTCGGAGCCATACAGCGCCGAGGCCGCGCCGTCGAGCACCTCTATGCGCTTCACGCGCGACATGTCTATGCGGTTGAGGTCTACGTTGCCGGCTATGTCGCCTATCATCTTCTTGCCGTTGACGAGCACGAGCACATACTTGTTGCCGAGTCCGTTGACGCGTATGTACGAGCCCATGGCGTTGGGAGAGAATGATATCTGCGGCATGAGGCGTGTGAGCACGCTCTGGAAGTCGGTGGAGCCTGTCTCCTTGATGAGCCTCTGTGAGATAACGTGTACTGGTGTGGTGGTGGACTTGAGCAACTGGTGGTGTCCGTTGCCTGTCACCACCACGGGGTTGAGCTCTACCACACGGTTGTCATCCTTGCCGTCGGCAGCCGTCTGCTGCTGGGCCGACATCTGCGCACATCCGAGCGATGTCGCCACGGCCATTAAAAACAATCTTTTATCCATCTTATTTATCTTGATAATTATTCTTTAATGAATGTTCAGAGTTAATCTTATGTTAATGCACTATGTTTGTCTTTACTGTCAAGAATTAGAGAAGCATCGTTCGGCGAAAGCCAATTAGAGAGCTTTTCTTCTCACAAAGAGTTTATATATATGGTATATAGAATCAAGAATTAGATAAAGCGTAACCGCTTGGCCGTTACGGTAATTGGCTTTCACCGAACGTTGTCTCTCTAATTCTTGATAATCTTAGAGATGGAGGAAATTCTCAAATTGGCTTTCGCCGAACGTTGTTTCTCTAATTCTTGACATAAAAATTAATCTTGATTATTTGCCTATGTTCTTCCTAATGCTCTCTATTATCATGTCCTGCACCTCGCGCATCTCGCCCAGTCCGCGCCCCACCACGCTCACGCGGTAGCCGTCGGCCGTGAGTTGCTTGCGCCATGCACCGTCGATGTCCTCCTTCTGGTGATTGCCGGCTATGTACAGCAGCGGCACGAGTATCACGTTCTTGGCCTTCGACAGCTTCAGCCGCCGCTCCACGCAGCCTATGCTTGGGTAGCCCTCTATGGTGCCCACGTGCCACATGGCGCGTCCCTCGTCCTTGGCGAGGTAGTCTATCTGGCTGTATATGGCATTGGCGGGGCTGTCGCTGCCGTGCCCCACGAGCACCACCTGTGCGTCCTTCTGTGGCAGTGAGCCGTCGGCCTTTATGTTGCGTGCTATCATGTCCACGAGAGTGCGGCAGTCGTCTACGGTGTACAGCAGCGGCCGGCCTACCGTCACCGCCTCCAGGCCCTCGCGGCGGCTCTCCACGTCTCTCCGCATGATGTCGGTCATCACGCCGTCGAGCAGCATGGTGGTCTGCACCACTATGCGGTTGCAGCCCTCAGCCTTGAGAGAGTCCATGGCCTGTGCCACCGACAGCTTGGCTATGCCGCGCTTGCCGAGGGCCTTGACCACTGCCTGTGCCACGTAAGCCTCGCGCACCCGGCAGTCGGGAAACTCGCTGGCCACACGGCTGTTGAGCAGGTCTATGGTGGCGGCACGGCTCTTGTCGTTCTGCGTGCCGTAGTGTACGAGCAGTATGCCCGTGCGGCCCTGTGCGGCCACTTGCGCTTTGCCGAGTACGCAGCAAAGCAGCATGAAGAATATGAGAAATGTCCTGTTCATAGCTTTCTAATCACTGATATCATAAAATGTTGGTGCAAAGGTATGCGGAAAGCGTGGATGCGGCAATACCTAAAAATTGTGAAATTGAGCAGTACGCATACTCTGTCTGCACGTTTTGCGTGCATGCTTGTCGTGTCAAGAACCGTACCGCATACACGCTTGATAATCAATGCGTTGCAAAACGGCCCATTTCACCGTGCGAGATGGGCCGTTCTGCGCTGCATTTCGGGCCATTTTACAGCGCGAAATGGGCCGTTTCGCATCGCGGCTTGGCCACGGCCCCGCGCGGCGGAGGCAGATGCGTGCCGCGCGGTGGCCCGACGGCCGCCGCAGACATGAGTGGGGAGCTCATATTTTTAGCCCCCATTTCTTGCACGAAAAGAAAAAAAACGGTAAATTCGCACCCGAAAATCATGATACGCGCAATAACCATAGTGGCACTCGGAGGAGCTCTCGGCTCGGCGGTACGGTACATGCTGTCGAGGGCTGTGGGCGCATATGTGCATACGGCGTGGCCGCTCGCCACGTTTGCCGTTAACATCATAGGGTGCGCGGCCATAGGATTCATCAGCGCGGTGGCCTCCAGGTCGCCGTGGATGGGCGAGAACACGCGGCTGTTCCTCACCGTGGGTCTGTGCGGCGGATTCACCACCTTCTCCACCTTCTGCAACGAGGGCCTCGCCCTCATGCGCGGCGGCCATGCCATGATGGCGGCAGCATATGCTGGGACAAGTGTGGCCATGGGCGTGCTGGCGGCAGCCGCGGGCATGGCCCTGGGGCGGCAGGTGGGCTGACGCGGCCGTGAGGCGCGTCGCGGACTGGCGGATGCATGCCGTCATGGCGTGCGTACGCGCGTACCGCATATTACACTTGAGCATATACACGACAGTGACCTAATAATATTAACTTAAAAATAATCAGAATGAAAAAGACATCATTGCTTTCATTGCTGTTCCTCGCCGCCGGCATAGGCAGCGCACAGGCGCAGGAGTTGAAGTTCAGCAAGGCCAAGTTCCATGTCGGTGACAACATGGAGTGGGGCAAGCTCAGCACCGACGACAGCCAGTGGCGGACGCTCTCCGTGCTGAGCACATGGTCGGGCCAGGGCGTGAGCAATCCCAACAACTACGCATGGTACCGCATAAAGTTCGTGCTGCCAGAGTCTATGCGCACCGCTGGCGACGTGAAGAATGTGCTGCGCTTCGACATGGGCAAGATAGACGACGCTGACGAGACCTACCTCAACGGCGTGCTCATAGGCAAGACGGGCCGCATGCCGGCAGACAAGGGCGGCTACTCCGGAGCCTTCGACACGCACCGCCTATACGTGGTGAACACCGAGAAGGTGCCCGTGAACTGGGGCAAGGAGAACGTGCTGGCCGTGCGCGTGTACAACGGCGGCGAGCCCGGCGGCATGTTCGGCGGACAGGTGGTAGTGACCGTGCCCAGCAAGCTCGACGGCCTGAAGGTACACTTCGGCGAGGCCCAGGTGAAGGGCAAGCAGGTGTGCCGCGTGACACTCGACGCCGATGCGTCGTCGGCACAGAGCGGCAAGCTCGCCATCAAGCTCGTGGATCCGCAGACGGGCACCGTGGTGAGCACGCAGAACGTGGGCGTGAGCATGAAGAAGAGCACCAAGCGCACCATCGACGTGCCGTATGACCTGCACCAGATGCAGCAGGTGAGCATAAGCTACACCGACAAGCAGACCGGCCGCAGCATGGAGAAGACATACATACCGAAGTACATACTCACCCCGGCAGCACCGCTCACCCCGCGCTACAACGGCCCGGCAGTGTTCGGCGTGCGCCCCGGCTCGCCTGTCATCTACCGCATACCGGTGTCGGGTGAGCGGCCTATGAAGTTCAGCATAGACCATCTGCCCGAGGGTCTGAAGCTCGATGCCGCCAACGGTATCATCAGTGGCTCGCTCAATGGGGTGGGAGAGTACCGCATGACCATACATGCCACCAACGCCAAGGGCTCTGCTGAGGCTCCGTTCTCCATCGTGGTGGGCAGCACCATAGCCCTCACGCCGCCTATGGGATGGAACAGCTGGAACTGCTGGGGACTCAGCGTGTCGCAGCAGAAGGTCATGTCGTCGGCACAGGCCATCATAGACAAGGGCCTGGCAGACTACGGCTACAACTACATCAACGTGGATGACGCGTGGGAGTCGGCCAAGCGCAACGCCGACGGCACTATATCCACCAACGAGAAATTCCCCGATATGAAGGGACTCGGCGACTGGCTGCACTCACACGGCCTGAAGTTCGGCATATACTCGTCGCCAGGCGACCGCACCTGCGGCCAGTACCTCGGCTCGCTCGACCACGAGAAGCAGGACGCTGAGGTCTACAACTCATGGGGCGTGGACTACCTGAAGTACGACTGGTGCGGATACAGCAAGGTGTTTGATAAAGACCCCGACAAGACCGTGGCGGCATACGTGCGCCCGTACCTCCTCATGGAGAAGTACCTGCGTGAGCAGCCGCGCGACATATTCTACAGTCTCTGCCAGTACGGCATGGCCGATGTGTGGAAGTGGGGACACGCCGTAGACGCCAACTCATGGCGCACCACAGGCGACATCACCGACACATGGAACTCGCTCTACGACATAGGCTTCATGCGTCAGGCCGAGCTGGCTCCCTATGCACAGCCCGGTCACTGGAACGACCCCGACATGCTCATCGTGGGTAAGGTGGGATGGAGCGCCAACCTGCGCGACAGCCGCCTCACACCCGACGAGCAGTACACGCACATCACGCTCTGGACGCTGCTCGCCTCCAACATGCTCATCGGTTGCGACGTGGCACAGATGGACGACTTCACGCTGTCGCTGCTCTGCAACAATGAGGTGAACGCCGTCAACCAGGACGTGCTCGGCAAGCAGGCCAAGCCCGAGGTAATCGACGGCGAGATACAGATATGGAAGCGTCCGCTCTCCGACGGCAGCTACGCCGTGGGCATATTCAACCTCAGCCTTGAGGACACCAAGGTAGACTTCGCCAAGTATCTGCCGCAGCTCGGCATCAAGAGTCTGAAGTCGTGCCGCGACCTGTGGAGACAGAAGGACATCAGCACCACTGACCTCAACTACTTCATACCCACGCACGGCACCAAGTATATAAAGATAACGTATTGACATACGTCGTGGCTATGGGCCGGCCGCCTGTCCGTGACGGCAGCCCATGGCCGTGCCATGTGTGCCTGAATATAAGCAATCCACGCCCCACAGTGGAGTGAGGACGGCCAATCGCTGGCAGTTCTCATGCCACTGTGGGGCGCGGCTGTGTCTTGACGCGCTGCCAGGCGGTGCGTTGTGCGTGCAGACGGTGCGCAGGGCCTGTTTTCAGCACTTGCCCGAACATTTTTCAATGCGGAGTGTCTGTAAGTCAATATGATTTTGTATCTTTGCGACATCACGGCTTATATTATAAGAAAGGATTAATGAATGAAATTGGAACTCAACGACTACCACAAGCTGACAAACTCAATAAAGATGAGGTCAGTGGAATCTTGGAGCAAGCTGAACTTGTCGCGCGAAGAGTGCTCAAATCAGTTCAAGCGGTTGCGGGAACAACGACTTGCAAGGGAGTCCAAGTCGCGCAGTTAGGTAAGTGGGCTAAATCATTGATACCATTATATATGCTGCAAATGCTGAGAATGTGAGTACATATCATAGTCAGTCGCCGAAATATTTATTATGACTATTAAGTGCGTATGACACACAGTTCAGAATGTTTCGAGCTAAACACATAAACCAATGGACTTAATCACAATAATCTCATATATATGCACCGCATCGGTGGGCTTCGAACTGGCCGTCGTGGCGGCTGTTGTAAGGCTGCGCCGCTGCACTGCGGGCGTTGTGACGTATGCTAAGGCGGCGGCAGCAGCGGCCGTGCTGCTCATTGCGGCTAACGTGTGTTGCGTGGCCATGACGCTGCCTGTGCCCATAGGCGTGGCCATGGCAGTGGCCGACGTGGCGGCAGTGGCGGCAGTGCTGCTCATGCCCATACACGTGCGCGGCAGCGAGGAGCAGTCGGCGCAGCCGGCAGATGCCGCCGATGACGTGCCGCCGACGGTGGCCGCCGCCACGGACGTAGCGCAGCGTCCGCTCGTCATAGAGACCATAGCCGAGCAGTGGAGCCGCCGCAGCGACAAGCCTTTCCTCAAGGAGGGCATCACACTGGCCAGCGCGGCTGAGGACATGGGGGTAAGTGCGCGTCTGCTGTCGCAGTATATCAACAGCATACACAGGCAGAACTTCAACACGTGGGTCAACGGCATGCGCGTGGATGAGATAAAGCGCGTCATGGAGAGCGAGCCCGATGTCACGGTGGCGCAGCTTGCCCAGCGCACGGGCTTCACCGATGCGTCGGCCATGGCCAAGGTGTTCAGACGCTTCACGGGCATCACCCCAAGGCAGTACCGCAGCAGCCTGACGGCCAACGTGGTCAAGCCGTAGCGGCGGTGAGACCGTGCGGCACGCAGGAAGTTTCGTGTCAGCGTGTATTTGTCGCCGCCGCGTGACGTTTTATGACAATGTATGTGTCTGTATAATGGTAAGTACAGAAATATATAATGGCATTATACATTTTGTAAATAGTAAATTTCCGCACACGATTTTACTTTTCGCTTATTGGCCGTTTGTGTAATTTTGCGCTGCTTTGAATCCTTGACGAAGGCGCGTGCTGCACACCATGACGGCTCCGTGACGGCCCCGACACCGGCAGCGCGGCAGTGCCCCTCACACCCTGCTCATCATGTACGACAGGGCACGGGGCACAGACTACTACTGTTATCATCCTGCGATAGAGAACTTAACACGACAGATTGTAATTTGAAGAAAGATATTTAGGAATTGAATTAAGAAGATTGATAATTGAATACAACAGATTAAAAGAGGTATATTAGGAAATTCAGAACACTATCCTTCCTTAGAGAGGAAAGCAGACCGATGACCGTAATGCGATGCAGACAGACGCACCGCCACGTGATGCGTCCCATGAGGCTGCCGGCCGCGAGAACAGCAGACGGCACGTATGCGCACGGTCATAAAGAGGTGCGGGCAATGCCCGTGCCGCATAAGACAAAGCCCATAGCAATGTCGCGGAATTATTTACAAAAAGCAGATGTTATTATCATCAATGTTTATAAATATCAGATTAAAGGTTAGATGAGGGGAGACGCAGCGATTGCGCCTCCTCCTTTTGTATAGTGCGGTAGGCAATTGGTCAAGAACGATTCGGTTGTAGGCACTCTCTTCTTTCTCCTTGTCAAGAATTAGAGAAGCAACGTTCGGCGAAAGCCGATTAGCGGAGTCATTTACATATCGTTCCTGTCAATAAGTTGCGAATTACAGTAGCGGCAGGGCCGCTATGTTTTCTCTAATTCTTGATTCTATACCGTAGAGATATATTCATAAGAAGAAAAATTCTCTGATTCTCTGATTCTTGACATAAAAATAATTTTGATTGTCTACTTATTTTATATAAATTTGCACACCATAAGACAATAATCAACGTTATGAGCATAAAATCAGTGTACAGACTGTTCGCCCTGGCGGCAGTGGCAGCCGCCATGACAGGCGTGACATCGTGTACGGAAAAGAAATTCCACGTGGAGGGAAACATCGCAGATGCCAAGGACTCCACCCTATATCTTGAGAACATGAGCCTCAACGGCCCCGTGGCCATCGACTCCGTGAAGCTCGGCGACGACGGTGCGTTCAGTTTCGGTGAGCGCACGGCCGAGGCCCCCGAGTTCTACCGGCTGCGCATAGCCGGGCAGATAGTCAACCTGGCCATAGACAGCACCGAGACCGTAAGGGTGAAGGCTTCGTACCCCACCATGACCACGCAGTATGAGGTGGAGGGGTCGGACGACTGCTCCAAGATAAAGGAGCTGGCCCTCAAGCAGATAGACCTCCAGAACCGCATCGCGCAGATAGTGCGTGCCCCGCAGCTCGGGGTGGAGGCCGTGGACGACAGCGTGGCAAAGGTGGTGGCGGCGTACAAGGACGACGTGAAGGTACACTACATATTCAAGGCCCCAATGAGGTCTTACGCTTACTTCGCGCTGTTCCAGACCATCACGCTCGGCGATGCCCAGACACTCATCTTCAACCCGCGCAGCAGCGAGGACGACGTGAAGGTGTTCGCCGCCGTGGCCACAAGCTGGGACACCTACTACCCCGAGGCCGAGCGAGGCAAGAACCTCCACAACATAGCCATTGAGGGAATGAAGAATGTGCGCATACTCCGCTCCAAGATGGCGCAGCGCATAGATCCCTCCAAGGTGTCGTCTACGGGCATCATAGACATAGCTCTCGCCGACAACCACGGCGTGACGCGCCGCCTGTCGCAGCTCAAGGGCAAGGTGGTGATGCTTGACTTCCACCTCTTCGCCAGCCAGGAGTCGCCAAAACGCATAATGATGCTGCGCGACCTCTACAACAAGTACCACGCGCAGGGATTCGAGATATACCAGGTGAGCATAGACCCCGACGAGCACTTCTGGAAGACACAGACGGCGGCCCTGCCATGGGTGAGCGTGCGTGCCGGCGAGGACAACCAGAACGTGGTGGCCGACTACAACGTGCAGCAGATACCCACGTTCTTCCTCATCAGCCGCGACAACGCCGTGTACAAGCGCGACGCGCAGGTCAAGGACCTCGACGCGGAGATACGCTCGCTGCTCTGACGCGTGTCAGGCGGCGGCATAGCGCATGGCGTGTAGTGGCAGAATGCACCGCGAGCGGCTGCTGGGCACACTTCAAGTGGTGACAGGTCACACATCAAGATGAGGCAGAACACACGTCAAGAGGAAACAGGACACGCATCAAGATGAGGCGGAACACACGTCAATATGTGGCAGCATACACCGCGAGTGGCGGCGCGACGCGCTACGGTTGATGACCTGTTGAGAATAAACATATTATGCAGCGTGAGGCGGTGCGGCTTGATGGCCGCGCCGCTTTATGTTTTATTAACCTTAAATAATACATATTTTATTCGTGTATGCGCGTTAAAATCCGTAACTTTGTCCGCAATAATTTTTTTAGATGTTTTTTTAGATGAACGTAATTACAAAGACAGTATCATTGCCTGATGGAAGAACCATCAGCATTGAAACCGGGAAAGTGGCAAAGCAGACGGACGGAAGTGTTGTGCTGCGTATGGGCAACACCGTACTCCTCGCCACTGTTTGTGCCGCAAAAGATGCAGTTCCCGGTACCGACTTCATGCCTCTGCAGGTAGACTATAGAGAGCAGTACTCAGCAGCAGGACGCTTTCCCGGAGGCTTCACAAAACGCGAGGGAAAGGCAAGCGACAACGAGATACTCACATCACGGCTCGTTGACCGCGTACTCCGCCCCCTCTTCCCCTCTAACTTCCACGCAGAAGTATTCGTCAATGTGATGCTCCTCAGCGCCGACGGCGTTGACCAGCCCGACGCATTGGCAGGTTTCGCAGCATCAGCCGCTATGGCTTGTTCAGATATACCTTTCGAGTGCCCCATCTCAGAAGTGCGCGTGGCACGTGTAAACGGTGAGTATGTCATCAATCCTACGTTCGACCAGATGAAGGATGCCGACATGGACATCATGGTAGGAGCATCAGCCGAGAACATCATGATGGTGGAAGGCGAGATGAAGGAGGTGAGCGAGCAGGACATGATAGGCGCACTCAAGGCCGCAATGGCCGCCATCAAGCCCATGTGCGAGCTCCAGACAGAGCTCTCCAAGGAGCTGGGCACCGACGTGAAGCGCGAGTATTGCCACGAGGTCAACGACGAGGAGCTGCGCGAGCAGATTCGTAAGGAGACCTACGACAAGTGCTACGCCATAGCAGAGGCAGGAGACCACGACAAGAAGAGTCGCGAGGAGGCTTTCGACAAGATTCTCGCCGACTTCCAGGAGGCCTACGATGCCGCACACACCGACCTCAGCGAGGACGAGCTCGAGGAGAAGCATGCCGAGATGGTGCGCTACTATGCCGACGTGATGCGCGACTCCATGCGCCGCTGTATACTCGATGAGGGCAAGCGTCTTGACGGCCGCAAGACCGACGAAATACGTCCTATATGGTGCGAGGTGTCTCCTCTGCCCATGCCTCACGGCAGCGCCATCTTCACACGTGGTGAGACCCAGAGTCTCTCTACATGTACTCTTGGCACCAAGATGGACGAGAAACTCGTGGACGACGTGCTGGAGAAGGGCTATCAGCGTTTCCTCCTCCACTACAACTTCCCCCCGTTCTGCACTGGCGAGGCTAAGGCTCAGCGTGGCGTAGGCCGCCGCGAGATAGGCCACGGACACCTCGCATGGCGCGGACTGAAGGGTCAGATACCCGAGGATTTCCCCTATACCGTGCGTCTGGTGAGCCAGATTCTGGAGTCTAACGGCTCTTCTTCTATGGCCACTGTATGTGCCGGCACGCTGGCACTCATGGACGCTGGCGTTCCCATGAAGAAGCCCGTGAGCGGTATTGCCATGGGTCTTATCAAGAACCCCGGCGAGGAGAAGTACGCTGTGCTTAGCGATATCCTCGGCGATGAGGACCACCTCGGCGACATGGACTTCAAGACCACTGGTACAAAGGATGGTCTTACCGCCACACAGATGGATATCAAGTGCGACGGTCTGAGCTTCGAGATTCTGGAGAAGGCACTCATGCAGGCCAAGGCCGGACGCGAGTATATCCTCAGCAAGCTCACGGAGACCATCGCAGAACCGCGTGCAGAGCTCAAGCCTCAGGTTCCGCGCATCGTGCAGATAGAGATTCCCAAGGAGTTCATCGGTGCCGTTATAGGCCCCGGCGGCAAGATTATCCAGCAGATGCAGGAGGACACCGGCGCTACCATCACCATCGACGAGGTAGACGGTGTGGGCAAGGTACAGGTGTCAGCTCCCAACAAGGATGCCATTGACGCTGCTCTCGGCAAGATCAAGACCATCGTGGCCATCCCCGAGGTGGGCGAGATATACGAGGGTACCGTGCGCTCAATCATGCCTTATGGTTGCTTCGTGGAGATTATGCCCGGCAAGGACGGTCTGCTCCACATCTCCGAGATAGACTGGAAACGCCTTGAGACTGTAGAGGAAGCCGGCATCAAGGAGGGCGACAAGATTAAGGTTAAGCTCATGGAGATAGACCCGAAGACCGGCAAGTACAAGCTCTCTCACCGCGTGCTCATGCCGAAGCCCGAGGGATATGTAGAGCGTGAGCGTCGTCCTCGTGGCGAGCGTGGCGACCGTCGTCCGCGCGGTGACCGCCGTCCCCGTGGCGATCATCACAGCGAGGAATAACAGCCTTACTGGCTCAACAGCATAATCAGCTCCCCACATCGGCCCGCATTACGCGCAAGGTGTGGGGAGCTTTTTTATTAGGATAACAGCCGTTGTCATTAAGCAGATAGCAGTTTTTTAATTAAGATAACAGCCGTTGTCATTGAGCAGATAGCAGTTTTTTAATTAAGATAATAGCAGCTGTCATT
Organism: Prevotella sp.; assembly: GCA_022775985.1. Classification (GTDB taxonomy): domain Bacteria; phylum Bacteroidota; class Bacteroidia; order Bacteroidales; family Bacteroidaceae; genus Prevotella. Next base: position 2,868 of record JALFIM010000115.1, on the reverse strand, counting down.
AAGCAGATAGCAGCTTTTTTATTAGAATAACAGTATTTTCGGCAGAATAAGGCACTACTTATTTTGCCGAAACTGCTGTTTTTTGTATATTTGCGGCAGATTTGGTGTAAATAAGTACACATAATAAAACCGATAACACTGTCGGTTGGAAAATTCAGAGAATGGCTAACGTGTAAATAAGTACACACAATAAAACCGATGACACTGTCGGTTGGGAAATTCAGAGAATGGCTAACGTGTAAATAAGTACACACAATAAAACCGATGACACTATGATTGTAGGAAGACAGGCAGAGATAGCCGAGCTGGAGAAACTGTATCACAGCGACCGCCCCGAGTTCGTGGCTGTGTATGGCCGTAGGCGTGTGGGTAAGACATTTCTTATAAAACAGGCACTGAAAGGGCGCATCACATTCCAGCACACAGGCGTGTCGCCCATCGACCAGGACAGCGACCGTGGGCAGATGCGCATGCAGCTTGAGAGTTTCTATTATGCCTTGCTCAACCAAGGACTGGAGGGCTACAAGCCTCCAAAGACATGGATGGAGGCTTTCTTCCTGCTTGAGCAGCTACTGCAGAACCTCGACAACGGTGAGCGGCAAGTGGTGTTTATAGATGAGTTGCCATGGATGGACACTCCGCGCTCGGGTTTCCTACCTGCCTTCGAGAACTTTTGGAACGGCTGGTGCAGCGGACGCGACAACATAATGCTCATAGTGTGCGGCAGTGCCACGTCATGGATACTGAGCAACTTGTCACGTAATAAGGGCGGACTGTACGGCCGACTGACTTCCGAGATAAAGCTGTCGCCATTCACTCTGAGGGAGTGTGCCATGTATTTCAGGCATGCCGGCATAGAGATGAGCCAGTACGACATACTGCAGAGCTACATGGTGTTCGGCGGCATACCTTATTATATAAGCTACTTTCAGAAGGGACTGAGCTTTGAACAGAACGTAGACAACATCCTCTTCGGCAGCAAGCCACGGCTCAGGGACGAGTTCAACCGCCTGTTCGCGGCCATCTTCAGCCACCCCGACGACAGCAAGAAGATTGTGCGGTTGCTGGCTACGCGTCATGCCGGATTCACACGTGAGGAGATAAGCAAGGGCACGGGGCTGCCGTTGGGCGGTGGGCTGAGCACCACTTTGGCTGCTTTGGCCGAGAGCGACTTCATAACGGGATATACACCATACGGCATGCCCAAGAGCACTGTGTGCTACAAGCTGATGGACAACTTCTGTCTGTTCTGGCTGAAATACGTGGAGCCCAACAGCAAGGATGCCGGCTTCCTGACCGACAACATGGCCTCAGACATACTGAAAGCATGGCATGGCGTGGCTTTTGAGGAAGTGTGCTGGCAGCATATACAGCCTATAAAGCGGGCATTGGGCATAGACGGCGTGCGTGCCTCGCTGTCGGCATGGGCCATGAGGGGCTACGACAGTCAGGATGGTGCGCAGATAGACATGCTCATAGTACGTGACGACAACGTGGTGAACCTGTGCGAGATGAAGTTCGCAAGTACTCCTTACTCTATAAACAAGGATGAGGAGATGCGTCTGCGGCACCGCATAGAGGCATTGAAGGCCACACTCTCGCCCAAACAGACCGTACACCTCACCATGATTACAACCTATGGCGTGGCCTACGGCAAGCACAGCGGCATCGTGCAGAAAGAAGTCAGAATGGAAGATTTGTTTGAGTAATTTGGCCGTGGACTACCACTTTTTCATATTATGAACCATTATGGACTTGCGTCATAAAGGCTTTTTTCGTATTTTTGTACAAGTGTTAAACGACGTTTGGTAAAACTTACATTTATTATTATGATACGAGCCTCTTTTATCGCATCCATCTGCATGGCCCTGCTGTGCTGCATGTCCTGCGGCGGAAGCGGCGACCCTGCCGTACCCGACACCCCGACGCCCGACAAACCTACTGACAAACTGCCCATAAGCATCAGCACAAGCATAACGCGTGCCACGGAGACGGCCTTCGAGAGCGGCGACAAGGTGGGACTGTTTGTAGTGAACCGCAACGCCGATGGCTCGGCCGCTGCCCTCAACACATCTGGCAACTATGTAGACAACATGCTCTACACCTACACCAACGTGTGGACTCCTGCCACCGAGATATACTGGAAGGACGGCAAGACTCATGCCGACTTCTACCTCTACTACCCCTACCGCCAGCATGTGGAGAGCGTCACGGCCATGCCGTTCAGCACAAAGGCCGACCAGAGCACGCTCACTGCCTACAAGTCGGGCGACCTTCTCATAGGCTCTACGCTCAATGTAGCCCCTGCACTCAGTGCGGTAAGGATAGAGGCCCGACACGTAATGAGCCAAGTAGACATACGCTTGAAGGCAGGGGCCGGCTTCACCGAGAGCACATTAGCTGCCGCCAACGTGAGGGTTAGTCTCAACAACATACGGACGGATGCCACCGTTGACCTCGCCACGGCTGCCGTAACGGCCACAGGACAGGCTTCCACCATCACACCGTACAACGACGGCTCGGCCTACCACGCCATAATAGTGCCGCAGCAAGTGGCCGAGGGCAACCTCATAACGGTAAGCGTAGACGGCAGCGACTACAACCTGTCAAAGGCTTTCTCTTTCCAGAGTGGCAAGCGACACACATTCACCGTGACCATAGACAAGACCAGCAGCGGCATGAACGTGACCATAGGCGCGTGGGAGGATGACGGCCACGACAACGGCGGCTCGGCCATCTGACATCTGCATATTACTGCCACCTCACCCCCAACACCCTTGAACCTGTATTTGTAAAACCTGTTTCCCGACAATCGCAATTTCCTTATTCAATAGTTGTAGATATGAAAAAGAACCACAAAAACTCAAT
>JALFIM010000068.1 GCA_022775985.1 Prevotella sp. | reverse complement strand
CTTGAACGCCGTGTTGCCGCTGCTCGCCGTGGACGTCATGGAAGCGATGTCGCGTATTATGGAAGCCTGCTTGCGCAGACTCAGGTCGAGACGCAGCTTCAGGTCTGAGTTGAAACCCGTGGAAGAGGTGCGCTGGCGGTTGGCTTGCTGCTGCTGATTGGGCGTGGTCTGCGCGGCAGTACCCTTGGCCGTGGACTTCACCTTGCGGTGGTTGCGCGATCCGAAGAGGTTGAAGTTGTTGATGGTGTAGCCCATGCCGAGCACCCAGTCGTGCGACGAAGCCTCGTTGACCTGCACACTCGTCATGCTCAGAGAGAGCATACGCGTGGTCTTGTACTCCAGTTTGGCCGTCATGTTGTTGTTGAAGGTCATGTCAAGTCCGAGCAGCGGCGAGAACGCCTCGCTTATACTCACCGTAGAAACATTGTACATAGACGACGGCACCGGCATGCCCGTAGTGGCATCTGATACGAAACCGAGGGTCGGGCCCATAAGTTCCATATAAGTACTGTACGACTGGTACGCTCCCACGGAGTATATGCTCTTGTACGAGTGGTTGATGTTCACGCTCTTGAACACGTCCCTCACCCACGGCAACTTGGAGAGTCCGCTGTAACGCACGGACCAGTTGGGCAGCAGACGCGACAGCGACGGAAATATGTCGAGGCTGTTGCCGCCCATCGAAGTGTACGCGGAGAGGAAGGCAGGCACCATGACATCGGCGCTGTACTTGCCCACGGCACCGTTGGCCGGGTCGTATTTCTGACCAGCAAGCGGACTGCCCTGCGGGTACACCGCGCCGGCATAGCGTTGCTCCACACGCTGCCTAAACGACTCAAGGCTGTTGCAGAACTTGTCAAACGTGGCCGAGCGATAGCCGTGCTTGGCATCGCCCGTACCCTCGAAAGCACTGCCAAGCGACAGCGTAGTCATGGAGAACGTGCCGCTCTGCGTGGTGGGCGAGCCCACATACATGTACTGTATGCTGCGTGCCGTGGTCTGTGAGCGCGTGGCGTTGAGGTCTATCTTCAGGTTGCGCACAGGCTCAAGAGTCAGCCTTATCTGCAAGTCCTCGGTCTTGTTGGTAGTGGCCGGCGTGGCCACGGAGTCGTTCTGCATGAGCCATCCCATATCACGGGCATGGTCTACATACGAGTCGCCTGTGAGACCGAAGGCGAAGTCGAGGCCAGGAGTGAGCAGACCGTTGTTGCGTTTCTGGCCGAACGCGTCGCCCACTGACGGCATGAAGCCGGGCAGTGACATGGAATACTGGTTGGTGTACGACAGACTTGCGCTGCGCACCATCATCAGGAAGCGCGACACCGACTGCAATGTGCGGTACCAAGGCTTATCCTCAAGCGGCTCCTTGGGAGTGACCGAAATCTTCAATTTGAGTGCGCTGTCTACATGATTGGTTATCCGCAGCGTGTTGTCGTCGGCTTTCTTGAACTTCAACTTGAACGGCTTGCCGTCGGCAGTCTTGGCCGACACCAGCAGACGCTTGGTTTTCTTGCCGTGATTGAACGTCACGGTGGTGTCGGGCAACAGCGTCACCTCCTTCTCCACCGCTTTCTTGTTCTTGGGCAGTTCGGCCTTGAGCTTGTCGAGAGCCGACTTCTTGTCACCGTCCTTCGGGTCAGCCCCGTCCTTGCCACGGCCCACACCATTCTTGTTACGGGCCGCATCATTCTTGCCGCCGCCAATAGTGCCGCGCCGTATGCGGTCTACCACGCTCTTGTTGCGGTCGCTGGAAGCCGACTTCTGGGCACGGTTGAAACGCTCGTTGGCCTTCTTTAGGAACGGTATGTGGTTGTACAGTTTCTCAAGACTGAACGTACCGTTGATACGTATCTGCCTGTTGTTGGTGATGGTATTGCCGAGTGACGTGCCGTCCTCCAGCTCCGAGCCCCTCATCCAGTTGTAGTTGGCGCTGTACTGAGCGTCAGCGTTGAGCCAGTCGAACACAGGTATGAGGTTGAGCGGCAACTGGTAGCTCGCGCTGAAGGTCTGAGTGTAGTCGAGCGGAGTGCCGAAGTGCTTGATACTCGTCCATACAGAGTCCTTCCAGGCGTGGTAGCTGTCGGCATACAGCTCCTTGTTGACAGGCGTGTAGGGCTGTTCTATCTCGGCATGCGTGGCACTTGAGAAATTCATGTGTATGTTCTTGGTGAGATCCCAGCGCATACTGAACTCACGGTTCCACAAGAACTGCGAGTTGAACGTGAGCGGAAGCTGCTCGCCTCCCATGTCCTGCATGTCGCGCTCCTGCAACTCATAGTAGCTGCGAGTTATCTCGGAGTTGAACCCAAGGTTCTGAGGCAGCCAGTTAAGTCCGAACCTCCGCGCTATGTCGAGCCACTTACTCTTGCTCTTTATCTTCTTGAACGGCTCGAAAGCCTTGTACACAGGAGTCCACGAATAGTTCATGGAGCCGCGCCAGTTGTCCTCCTTCTCATACACGGTGGTCTCGCCCAACGTGTAGCGGTGGCTGTGGCTGTAGCTGAAAGAGAAGTTGGCCGGGTCGTAAGGCATGGGATGCCGCTTGGTGGCGATGCCCACACGCACTCCCGACAGCGAGAAGTTGGTGTTCGTGGTCTTGGTTATGGCGATGCTCTCTATGGAGTCCCGCTCGTTGGCATCGGCCGCATCGAGCGCATCGGAGAGCCGCATGTCGGTGTCGAGCGGATTGTATCGCGGTCGCGTCTCCTCCTTAGTGACGGAGAAGTAGAGCGGAGCCGTCACCTTGGCCTTGTCGGGGAAGAACTTGCCGAGCTCGAAATTGGTCGTCACACTGTACGTGCGGTAGTCATCAGTAGACCGTTGCGCCACGCCATCCTCTATACCTCCGAAGCCGTCGCTCACGTACTTGCCGGTCATGTTGACCGTACCGAAGTCAGACAACTGCATGTTGAGGTTGCCAGAGGCGGCCCATCCGCCCGAGTTATTGTAGTCCTTGAGCCGCAACTCGTTGACCCACACCTCGCCGCTCTTGGGGTCTGACGAGAGGTTTCGCACACCGATGACCATCGTTTTCACCTCACCGAGCGTCGGGTTGCCCATGACGGTGACCTTGTTGTTGGGGTGCTGCTCGTCATAAGCAGAGTAAGGACGGCTGTAAGAGGCCAGTCCCTCCGCCTTGGCCTTGTTGCGTGCCTTCTTGATGGAGGTCAGCAAGGAGAGCGGAATGTCGAGCATGTTCTCCTCAGGCCACACCGTCCGCCGGTCAGACGGTGAGTACTGTCCGTAGTCACTCTTCCAAGGAGTGAGCTTGAGAGGTATCTCATACTCGTAATAGTTGCTCTTATAGTCGGAGCCGAGGCGCACGAAGAGCGCCAACTGGTTGTCGCTGAGCTGCGTTGTGTTAGGGTCTATGGAGTTGGCGTGTACGAACATCTGGAGCCTGCGGTACTGACGGAAGTCGAGAGTGGTATTCTTGTACACGGCCTTAGACTCATTATGCCCGAGCCCATCCACGTTGAGGGCCAGTGCCTGCTCATTAGCCTCGACGAGCTGCGGCTGCGTCGGGTCCTGCGCACGGCTTATGCCGGGAGGCAAGACGTAGTTGACAGGAGTCTTGTCGTTGTTCTCCTCTATGTTCACCGCGCTCATAGTGAGCTTGCCCTGCTGCGCCACCGTCATGTCGAGGTTCTGGTCATACACGCGCCACTCGCCCCTCACGAGGTCAAGGTTGGCAAATCTCAGCACTATGGGGTGCTTGAATCCCGTGAGGAACATGCGCATGAAGCGTATGGAAGTGAAGTCGCTGATGCCGCCGACACGCCTCTCGAACTCACTGACAGGTATGCGGAACTGATACCATGTAACATGTTCGGTCTCCCCGTTGCGCAGTTTCGGCGATGTCTCGCGCTTGTCCACGATGAAGTTGCTGCCCACCACGAAGTCCTCAGGGCGCATGGATATATGATACTGGTAGTACTTCTCATACTCATTGAGGGTGTAGTTCTGGTTGATGTCCTCAACATCGGGAGTGGTCTTGTACGACGTATCGTAGCCCTCACTGCGGCTGTCATTGTCTGGAGAGTTGCCTTGCGGGTTGTTGATGTACTTGTAGCGCTGGAGGATAGGAGCCTCCACGCGGTCGAGGTCGGCCCCACGGAAGTAGTGGTAGTCGTCGCCGGCGGGGTCGGCCCATATAGAGTCGTAAGCCGCCTTGTTGAGTTTCGACTCCACACTGCGCAGGAACTCCTGATAAGGAGCGAACGTCTGCTCCTCAGCATCGTTGAGACCGTTGTAGCCCACATCCTGCAACGCACGCGAACCCTTTGACGACGCGAACGAGTACGTGACCGTAGCCTGTGTAGGAATCTTTCCCCACTGCGTGGTGGTGAAGCTGTCAGAGCCATCGACAGGCATGCCGCTCTCGTAGAACTTCTTGCCATCGCGGAGGATGTCCTCACTCACCTCGCCGAGGTTGATGTAGAAATCGCCGCCGAAGTCGGACGCGGTGCCGTCGCGACGCGTATAGATGAAGGGGTCGAGCAGCCAGAACTCCACATATTCTATATTAGAAGCCTCGAAGTCGTTGGTGTCGAGCTTGCGCATCATGCCGCCCCAGTGACGTGCAGGATTGTTGAGAGTGCCGTCGGCAGCGAGGTCGGTGCTGAAGTTGTAGGGGCCACGCTCGTTGGGATAGTAGGCGAGGTTGAGGATGCTGAGCATCGACGTTCCGCCCTCGTAGGCGTTCTGGTTGCGCTTTGGAAACAGCTCACGCACAGGCACCTCACGCACATAGTGGTTGGACAACTGGTTGAGGTCGCTCTTGATGTGCGACGGAGTGAGCGACGACGAGCGGCGCGTGAAGAGCGGGTCTATGGTGTACCATGCGAGGCGCGAGCGGTTGTAGCCGCTTGCGAGCGTAGTCTTGTCCTTGCTCTCCTCAAACATCGACGGCACGCTCGACAGTATCCACGACGTAGGAGTGCTCACGTCTATGGTGTTCTTCGTGTTCTCGAAGTCGTCCACATACGACGCATTGTCCTGCGTGCCATGGCTTTGCCCTGCTATGAGCTGCGCAAACTCACCCGTAAACGAGATGCTCGACGGCTGCGTGAGATGCAGGAACGGTATCTTGTCGAGTACGTTGGTGAGCCACTGGCTCTCCTTCTTGAAGTTCATGTTGAGCCCCCACAGCGTATTGTTGAGCGGCTCACTGCCCATGGTCACCTTAGTGGTGAGAGCCTGTTCGGACAAGTGCTGCACTGTACCCGACAGCTGGAAGTCCTTGGAGAAGTCGTACTCCCAGTTGAGTCCGAACATGGTCTTGCGCTGCTGGGCATAGTCGGAGTTGCTCTCGAGCGACACGTTGACGGCCGTACCAGCATCTATGATGCTCTGGTTGAGTATAGTCACCTCGCCGGCGTTGTAGTCTACGCTGTAATCGGAGTTCTCCGTAAGCACCACTCCGCCCGCCGTCACCACCACAGACCCCTGCGGCACGTTGGTGGCACCGAGCGATATGACGTTGGCCGAGGTGCCCTTGAACTGGCCCATGAGCACGTACTTGTCCTTCTCGGCTATCTGCTTGGCCACCGTCATGGTAGAGTCGTACAGCTCGGTGAACGCGTACTTGCTCGCCTGCTCGGCCGTCACGCCGCGCGACACGAGGTAGTCGTATATGGTCTTGCCAAACGGTTCCACCGTAGGGAAGAACACACGGCCGTTGCTTACGGTGTAGCCGTCTACATAGTCGAAGTAGCCGTTTGGGTGCGGTTTGTTGTTGTTGTCGAGGCGGTCGGCCCCGAGTGCCCTGATGATGGGCTGGTCCTTGGCCTGGGGCTCGGGTATATAAGTAAGGTAAACGCCAGCGGTGTCGCTCTGGAACTTCACGTCAAGGCGGAACTTGTCCTTCTCCACCGATGAGGCGAGGTAGTACACGTTCTTCATCATGAGGTCCCAGTTGCCCTGCTGCGGGTTGTTGCTGGTGTTCTTCAGGGCCTTCACGAAGAGAGCCTTCGACACATCGGTCACGTCGGCGGCAAACTCTCCCACCTGATATGTCTGCCCTCCGTAGGTGTACTCGAACGCTACGGCGAGCACTTGGTCGGTCTGCAGCGCCGTCCTCAGCGACACATAGCCGAGCGCCGTGTTGACAGTGTACTCCGAAGAGTTGAGCAACCGTGCGCTCGACAGCTTCTCATAGTCGGCTCCCCCAGCAAATCCCGGTATGGCATCGAGCACCGTAGACGCCTGGTCTATGTCGCGTGCGTCGGCATACTGCGTGGTCATGGCGGCATACTCGGTGTTGGCGTTGTTGGCAGGCACGCCGAGCCCTGACGCGCTCCATGCGCTGTTGTGTATCACGGAGTTCTCGCCGAGGTCGGTGAGGGCCACTATGGAGCGCGTGTTGTCGGTGCGCCCGGTCTTGTTAGTCACCCATATCTCCACGCGGTTGATTTTCACGCCCGTCATAAGGTTGGGCAGAGTGCGCATGCCCGCGTCGTATTTGTCGCGGAAGAACTGCGACAAGAAGAAGTGCCTGTTCTCCTCATACTTGGCCACGTCTATCTCGAACGGCGTGAACTGTGCCCCGCCCTTGGCCGAGACACTCTTCGACGACGACTTCTTCTGCGATGCCACAAACTGCATCTTCAGCTTGCCGAACTGCAGGTCGGTGCGCAGTCCGAAGAGCGATGAGGCGCCCTTCACGAGCGAGGAGTTTGACGGAAACGACACGTTACCGGCCTCCACGAGCTTTATTATCTCGTCCTCCTTGCCGTCATACTTCAGTTTCATGTTCTGCGCGTCATAGTCGAAGGTGGCGTCGGTGTTGTAGTTGAGGTTCATGTTCACCTTGTCGCCCACCTTGCCGTTGACACTCAGGTTTATCTTCTCGTCGAAGTCTATGTTTGTGGTCTTGCGGTTGCGGATGGGAAGCGACGGGTTGTCTATGGCCTTGACGGTGGCTCCGAACTTCAGTTCGGCCGTACCCTGCGTCTTGATGCGCACGCCGCCGGGGCCAAATATCTTCTCCGCAGGGCCAAGCTCGAAGTGCATGTCGGCGAAGTCGAACTTCTCCTTGCCCTTGGCCTTGTATATCTCGTCGTTCTTGGTGCGGAAGTAACGCTCCATGGCCTTGCGCTCGCTCCATTTGCGGTACTCCTCCGGCGTCATCATGATGGGCGCGTTGATGTACGTGTCGCCTATTTTCGAGCCTATGATGTAGCGGTCTATGGAGTCGTTGTAGGTCACGTCCTGCTTCAGGTTGTCCGGGCGACTGAGGTCGGCGGCATTCTGGTCGAGGTCGTCGAGCGTTATGGGCATGGTGCGCTGCACCGGCCAGCGCGGATGAAGCAGCGAGTCGGGTATGGAGTCGTCGTCGGCGAGCAGTGGCTGCGCTATGATGCTGTCGCGCCGTGCGGCGGCACGCGCGGTGTCGCCACGCTGCGTGCGTGCCGACACGGCAGCCCTGCGCACACGCCTACGCGTATTGTCGTCCTGACGGTACGGCAACACGAAGGCATAGCCCGCCATCATCACGGCGAGCATCATTACTGCTACGAGGATTATCTTGCGTCTGATATTCAATTACGTGCTGTTTTTGTGAGCTTACTTTATCCGCTTCAATGCTTCCTTCACCACCTTCTCCACGGCCATGTCGGGGGTCTCCTCGAGAATGTCCCTCACCACTTTCGCCGACGGAGCCGGTGAGAATCCGAGCATGGTGAGTGCCGACACGGCCTCGTCCATCACCTCGCTGTTGACCACGGCATCGGCTCCGCTGGCAGTATGCACCTCCGATGTGATGCCCAGAGCGAGTATCTTGTCCTTCAGGTCGAGGATGATACGCTGCGCCGTCTTCAGCCCTATGCCCTTCACGCCCTTGAGCAAACGCTCGTTGCCGCCGGCTATGGCGCTGCTCAGTTCGGCCGGCGACGTAGACGAGAGTATCATGCGTGCCGTGTTGGCACCCACTCCCGACACGCTGATGAGCAGACGGTAGAGCTCGCGCTCCTGCTTGGTGGCGAAGCCGAAGAGCGTGAACGAGTCATCGCGTCCGCCCGTCACAAGCGACTCATGCACATAGAGTTTCACCTCCTTGTGTCCCTGTACCGCCGTGTAGGTGTTGAGCGATATGCTGAGGGCATAGCCCACGCCGGCTGCCTCCACCACGGCCAAGGCCGGAGTGAGCTCATCGAGGGTTCCTTTTATATATTCTATCATTGTATGTCGTGACTTTTATAAAACGTATTTCCATATAATCCAAGCCGTGCCACGGCCTCCGAGACGTGGCCCTACGCTCACGCTGCGGCCGCCTCCATGCCGATAAGCACAACTTCACTGTATAATAACGCGCGAAGCCTCGGTTTTATTATATCAGCCCATATCTAAATACACAGTTTTGACATTGGTCAACTCCACAGCCACGCCTTTGCCATACCGATTTGCGAAATGGGCCGTTTCGCATCCTAAAACAGGCCGAAACACAAGCCAAAACGGCCCATTTCGCAATGCGAAACAGGCCGTTTTGCAGTACGTTTGCAACTCACTGGCAAACAGTATATTACCACATCCAAGAAATATAACGCCACCGATACCGACGGCCGTCAGTTCCATGGCATACGCATGGGGAAACGATGGCCACACCAAGCATGTGGTCACGGCGGCGGCTTCAGTCGCCTACGGAGTCGTAACGCACGAAGCTGACGCTCGAAGCCTCATCGCCTGTGTGCATGATACGGATGTCCGACTTCACGAAGTCGGCCGCGCCGCACTTGTATATGTTGACGAACTGCTGCGGATTGCGGTCTACGAGCGGAAACCACGAGCTCTGCACCTGTATCATAAGGCGGTGGCCGGCGCGGAAGGTATGGGCTATGTCGGGCATTGTGAAGCTCACGCGCTCGGTCTTTCCAGGCGTGAACGCCTCGGGACAAGAGAAACTCTTGCGGTAGCGTCCGCGCATCACGTCGCCACGCACGAGCATCTGGTAGCCCGCCATGAGGTAGCCAGTGCCCTTGCCATAGGTGTGGGTGTCATAGGCGAAGTCGTCGGGGAAGCAGTCGATGACCTTCACCACGAAGTCGGCATCGGTGGTGCTGATGGCCACGTTTAGGTCTACCCTTACCTCGCCGCCGAGCCTAAGGTCGTGCGTGAGGGGCGGCGTGGCGAAGCACAGCACGTCGGGGCGGCGCGAGGCGAAGCGTTGGTCGTCGGTCATATACTCACGCTGGCGCGAGTACACGGTGCGCTCCATGTAGGGCACTGGGTGCGCAGGGTCTGACACATACTCCGACCACTGCGCCCCGCTGGTCTGCCGCTGCTCCGACAGCGACCCGTCGGCGTGCATGTAGAGCGTGAGCCGTGGCAGGGAGTCGGTGTCCCACGCCTTGAAGCTGTGCCACTTGTCCTCGCCGCTGAAGAACACATGGGCCTTGTACGATGGCGACAGCGGCTCCGGCTTGTCCATGAGGTAGTGTTGGAGGAAGGGGTATTCTATGTAGTCGCGGTAGTAGTCGGTGGTGTTCTGCCCGAACATCACGTTGCCGAGGCGGCTCCCGTCACTGCCGTTCCACGCCCCGTGGTACCACGGCCCCACGGCTATCCTCACGTCGGTCTGCGGACTCTGCGTGCGTATGGCCTTGTAGGTGTTCCACGTGCCGAAGCAGTCCTCCGCGTCGAACGTGCCGCCCACCACGAGTATGGCGGGCCTCACATTGTAGCACGCACGCCTCACGTCGCGCTGCTGCCACCACTCGTCGTAGTCGGGATGCGCCATGAGGTCGTCCCAGAACAGCACGGTGGAGTCGAGCCGCTGCGTGAGGTTGTCTATACATCCTGCCGACAGGTGGAAGGAATACTCATCGTTGTCGTAGAAGTGCAGCCTGGGCAGACTCTTCTCCGTGGGCTCGCGGCGCACGCGGTTCATAGACGGGCAGAACCTGAACGAGTCCGACAGCATGAAGGCTCCGTTGTGATGGTAGTCGTCTCCCATAAACCAGTCGCACACGGGAGCCTCAGGCACGGCGGCTCTGATGGCCTTGTGTCCGCTGAGGGCACCCATCATGGCGTAGAATCCGCCATAAGAGCTGCCTATGAGTGCTATGCGCTTGTTGCAGCCTTTGTTGCCACGGGCGTTGCGGACAAGCCACTCGGCGGTGTCGTACACATCGCTGGCTTCGTCGATGTCGGTTTTCTTGCGCTTATCGGCGATGAAAGGGCGCACGTTGACAAACTCGCCCTCGCTGCGGTAGCGGCCGCGCACGTCCTGCACAACGAAGATGTAGCCCTGCTCGGCATACTTTTTCCAGGCGTTCCACAGCCCAGAGGACATGCGCTCGCCGTATGGAGAGGCCGAATAAGGAGTACGGGTGTACAGCACAGGCGACGGTGCCGTGGCATGGAGCGGCTCGTATATGGCCGTGTAGAGGCGCACACCGTCGCGCATGGCTATCATCACCTCGCGCTTGGTGTAGTTGTGCTCCACCCACTCGCGGTCTATGGTGGCAGCCGTCAGTTGCACGCCCGACAGGAGCATGGGCAGGAGAAGAAAAAGGGTTATAATCCTGTTTCGCATAGTAATATATCGTGAAAGCATCGTAAATGGTCAATAATAATACATATCACGCTTCATAAGATTATAAGAACACGCGATCACCGTGTGTTCTTATAATCTTTCAGAGTGTGGTTTCAATAAGATTCTTGTTACTCAAGGCATTACACCTTGGGTCTATGACATGGCCGGCACCAAACCGACCGTGATACTGTGCATATCCACATCATACAGACGTGTATGCCGGGCACGGCATCAGTCGTCCACGCCGAAGAGCGGATCCTCGGGCATTACCATGACGGGCTTCTGCTCATACTCCTTGAGGAGCGCGTCAGATACATACGCCTTGTCTACCACGAGGCGGAACATGTACTCACCGAACCAGCGGTTGGTCATGATGAGGCAGCCGGCCTGTCCGTACGACGGGCCCCAACTGTTCTCCACCTTCCACTTCACGGGCTTGCCGTCAGCGTCGAGGTCTACGGCCGTGAGGGTCATGGCATGCGTCGAGCCGCTGTCGAACGTGGCTATGCGCTGCGCCTTGTCCATGCCGAACGTGGTGCCGAAGAGCGTGCCGTAGTCGTAGTTGGCGGTGTCGAGGTAGCCGCGCTTGCGGTCGAACTGCTTGCCCACATCGTAGGAACTGTACATCTTGCGCCCGTCCTTGAGCGATGCTATGGCGAGCTGTGCTATCTCATCGGTTGGCAGGTTGAGGTACTTCCAGTTGTGGCCGTCGTAGGTGTGGCGGTCGTACTCCACCTCATACGTCTTGTGATAAGGACGGCGCGGGTCGTTCATCACCATGATGAACGTACCGTTGAGCTGCCGTCCCACGGTGGCGTCGTAGAACTGCCGTGGCGTGTAGTGGCGCACCTCGCCCACCTGCTTGCCGTCCTTGTCGCGGAAAGCATAGTCGAACTCGCTGACAGGCTCGCCGAGCGTGAGGCACAGCATGTGGTACACGGTGGCGAGCATCTGCGTCTTGCGCTCCTTTATGGCCGCCGGCTTCTTGCCGTCGGCTACCATCTGGCGCAGCTCAAGGCCAAACTCGCGCAGCTTAGAGGACACGAGTGCCGACATGCGGCTGGTGTTCTCGGCGGAGAAAGTCTCCGGCTGCACGCTCTTGGGCACCAGTCCGTACTTGCCGGCGAGGTCGCTCACGCCGCAGAACGTGCCGCCGTCGTTGAGCGGATTCTTGAAGAAGAACTGCACGCGCGTGTCGTCCATGGACTTCTTGGCGCAGTCTACCACTCCCTGAAGCATGAGGTTGGCCTTCTCAAGCTGGTCGTAGAAGAAGAGATAGTCGTGCGAGAACTCCACGCGCAGGGAGTCGGCATGCCGCTTGGCGAAGTCAGACCGCAGCACGTTGAGACCGGAGAACATCCAGCAGCGGCCCGAACTCTTCTGGTCGTGTATGCTCTGCTTGGGCGTCTCCACGCTGAAGTGCGTGTCTATGTCGCCTGAGTTGGCGAAGTTGAAGGCTATGTCATCGATCTTGTTTGACGCGATGGCGTTGAAGAGTGCCTTGTCGGCAGCCGTAGACTGGGCCGAGCGTATGCGGCTAAGCATGTCTGCTGATATGCCGCCGTCTGACTGCTGGGCACAAGCCCCGCCCGCTGCCATGAGGCATAAGGCCAGGACGATGGATTTGGTTGTGTTCATATTATGTGTTCTTGATTGCAGATACAAATTTAATGCTTTTATTTGGATTAGCGTGCCTGTGGCCTTCTATTTCGCCCAATAGGGCCGCAAACGCAGCAAAAACGGCATGGCAGTCGCTACTGTCATGCCGTTTCTCAAGTAAAAATTATGCAACCTAATATCATGTACCTACAGGCTGCTGCCAGCACATGAGTGTTGTCTTTGTAGTATAATTAAATGTATTCCATCATATTATATTCTTCCCGGCCGCCATGCGGCCACAAAGCGTGACCACGCACACGTGCCGTGCAATGCAGTATTCAGTGTCCGATGCTTGCAGCATAGCACTGTATGTGTGGGCACGCCATGCCCACTTGTCATGGTACAAAGTTAAGCATTTACAGCGGCTGTGCCAAGCCATCAAGCACAGACGGTGCGCAAACGTTATAAAAAAGGGCGTTTTATTACACTGAAAAACACTGAAACACCGATAAACACTGACACTACGACACCGAAACTTGTGCCTGGCCGTCATCAGCACACATCCGCAGTGGTGCCTTCAGCAGCTGCTTATAGCCAGCGGAGCAGCACGAACAGGCAGCGGCACGAGGTGTTAACATCAATAAAAATGCAGAATTTTTCATGTTCCGCTAACTGCCTTTTATCGGAAAAATATATAATTTTGCAGCATGAAAAAGCAAGTGCTGCAAAGACATTGACCCATTACGCACACACAGCATGTATTCTTACTATGATAAAGAGGATTCTTAAACACACTGGATATGACGACAAGCCGGGCATTGAAGGCATTATCAACCGCCGATGCATCATCTCATTTCTCGTGCTGACATTCACCGAACTGTATATAATCCCCTCCAACCTGCTGGGATGGAGCGGACGGAGCGGTGTGCTGTTCACGTCGATGTCCGCCCTGCAGCTGCTCATATACGTGGGCATAGAGATAGCTTTCTGGACTCACCACATGAGCGTGAAGGCGGCGTTGTCGGTGCTTCTGTCGGTCATCTTCACACGGCTCAACGTGGAGGTGATACTCGGCCAGTGCGCGGTAGACTTCTTCACGCCGCACATGGTGTTCGGAAACTTCATGATGTGTGTGGCCGCCATAATATTCGCCATTGTAGGACGGCTCAAGTATCTACCCGTAGTCATGGGAGCCACCATGCCTGTCGTGTACATCGTATGCCTCTGCATAGGCAAGGACGACTCCCTGTTTCAGTCGGTATGGTTCTTCAGCGTCATGGCGCTGTCGGTGATTCTGCTCACCATCATCAACTACATGAAGATAAAGAGTTACAGGGCCTTCACGCTGAGTCTGTCCTCCAACTCCGTGGAGAGCGGCGGACTGTACGCCGGCAACGGGCCTGACGAGCGGATGGAGAAGCCCACAATACCAGCCGATGACATGTCGCACGAGGAGCGCAAGTCGCTCGACATACTGTCAAGCGACTCAAGTCTGCCGCCAGAGAAGGCCGGAGGACTGATAGACAGGCTCTCGCCCGAGCGCCGACAGCACATCATAAAGAACGTGGAACGCTACATCTACGATGACAACACGAAGAAGGCGGCCCTGCTGAAGGCGTGCCCGCAGCTCACGGAGTCGGAGTTTCAGATATGCTGGCTGATAGTGCAGGGCAAGTCGCTGAGGGAGGTATGCGCCATACTCCAGAAGAATGAGTCAAACATCACGAGCCAACGCTCGCACATACGCCGCAAGCTCGGGCTGCAACGCAAGGATAACTTGCGCATATATCTCACCAATGCCATAAACCAAAGTCTGAACGACTGACCACAGGCCGAAGCCCAATCACCCACATAACATAATAATGCCGTCTGGCGGAATCAGCAATGATTCGCAGCCAGACGGCATTTTCTTGTATCATAAAGCATTGCCGCCTATACGGCTCAACGCACATAAGCAGTGGTTATAATGCCATACAGGCAGCGGCTATCACTCCGCAGCCTCGGCCTCAGCAGCCTGCTGGCGGTAGAAAGCCAGGTCGTCGGCACTGAAGCTATCTATGAACTTGACGTGTCCGAGAACCTCCTCCTCGGCGTGACGCACGAACACGTTGGCACTCTTGGCAAACAGTTCGGGGGCACGTGAGGCATCATCTATGATGAGCAGCGACATGATGATGTCGGCAGTAATCTCATAGAGGCGGCGGGCTATGAAGTCCTGCTTCTCCTGGTTGGCCTCGGCCTTGACATCGGCGAGCACCTTCTCGTACTCAGCGATGAGCTTCTCCACACGGCCCTTCAGGCCCTTCATCTCCTCAGACACCTCACGACCGAGCATCTCCTTTATGATGCTGAGGTACGTGCCGTTGGTGATGTAGCGTATGGCGGCCACCACCTGAAGCTGCGTAGTGCCCTCGTAGATGGAGAATATGCGTGCGTCGCGGTAGAGACGCTGGCTCTTGTACTCCATGATGAAGCCCGAACCGCCATGCACCTGTATGGCATCGTACGAGTTCTGGTTGGCATACTCAGAGTTCATACCCTTTGCAAGCGGAGTGAACGCGTCTGCCAACCGGCTGTACTTCTTGAGCTCCTGACGCTCCTCTGCGGTGAGCTTGCGCTCGCGCGAGATGTCCTCGAGAGCCTTGTATATGTCTACATAGCGTGCTGTCTGGTAGAGAATGGAGCGGCCGGCATCGAGTTTGGCCTTGATGCGGCTCACCATGTCGTAGACAGCAGGGAACTTAATGATTTCAGTATCAAACTGCTTGCGCTCCTTGGCATAGGCGAGTGCCTCATTGTAAGCGGCCTGGCTCACGCCCACAGACTGTGCGGCGATGCCCAGACGTGCGCCGTTCATCAGTGCCATGACGTACTTGATGAGTCCCAGACGGGTGCTTCCGCAAAGCTCAGCCTTGGCGTTCTTGTACACAAGCTCACATGTAGGCGAGCCGTGTATGCCGAGTTTGTTCTCTATGTGGCGCACGGTCACGCCGCCATCGTTCTTGTCGTAGATGAACATGGAGAGTCCGCGGCCGTCATGTGTGCCCTCCTCCGAGCGTGCGAGCACGAGATGTATGTCGCTGTCGCCGTTGGTGATGAAACGCTTTACGCCGTTAAGACGCCAGCAGTTGTTGGCCTCATCGAAGGTGGCCTTGAGCATGACGCGCTGCAGGTCAGAGCCGGCATCGGGCTCAGTGAGATCCATACTCATGGTCTCACCGGCACATACGCGCGGTATGTACTTCTGACGCTGCTCCTCACTGCCAAACTCATAGAGGGTCTCTATGCAGTCCTGAAGGCTCCAGATGTTCTGGAATCCGGCATCAGCGCACGACACTATCTCCGAAGCCATGGAGTAAGGAGTGATGGGAAGGTTGAGACCGTTGTAGCGGCGAGGCATGGATATGCCCCAGAGTCCGGCCTGGCGTGTGGCCTTCAGGTTGTCGTAGGTCTTGGATGCGTAGTGCATGCGTCCGTCTACGAGGTGCGGGCCCTCGAGGTCTACGTCCTCAGAGTTGGGCTCTATGATGTTGGCGGCTATGTCGCCAGTGATGTCAAGCACGCGCTTGTAGTTCTCAATAGCGTCATTGAAGTCTACGGGAGCATCCTCGTACTTGTCCTTGTCGGCGAAGTTGCGCTCCTTAAGCTCCACGACTCTCTTCATTTCCGGGTGATTCAAGTAGAAATCAAACTCGGGGTGGTCTGTATAATAGTTTGCCATTTGTCTAATTATTTCGAGTTCTGCTTGTAGTATTTGATGAGTTTCGGCAGCACGTCCTCAACAGTGCCGTTGATTACATAGTCGGCTATCTTGTTGATAGGTGCGTCGGGATCGCTGTTGACAGAGATGATGATGCCCGAGTCCTGCATGCCCGCGATGTGCTGAATCTGGCCGCTGATACCACATGCGATGTACACTTTCGGGTGTACAGTGACACCCGTCTGGCCTATCTGGCGGTCGTGGTCTACCCATCCTGCATCCACGGCGGCACGGCTTGCGCCCACCTCACCATGCAGTTCCTTGGCAAGCTGGAACAGCAAGTCGAAGTTCTCCTTGCTTCCCACGCCATAGCCTCCGGCCACTACGATGGGAGCTCCCTTGAGGTTGTGCTTGGCTTCCTCTATATGACGGTCGAGCACTTTCACCACATAGTCCTCTGCGGGTACGTACTTTGCCACCTCGGGATATACCACCTCGCCCTTAGCATCGCCGTCATAGAGGGCCTTCTGCATGACACCGCTGCGCACGGTGGCCATCTGCGGACGGTGCTCGGGGTTGACGATGGTGGCCACGATGTTGCCGCCGAATGCCGGACGAATCTGGTAGAGCAGGTTGTCGTAGTGTATGCCCTTCTTCTTGTCGTCGTAGTCGCCTATCTCAAGCTGCGTGCAGTCTGCGGTAAGACCGCTCGTGAGCGATGACGACACGCGCGGGCCGAGGTCGCGGCCTATGACGGTGGCACCCATGAGGCATATCTGTGGTTTCTCCTCCTTGAAGAGGTTGACTAATATATCTGTGTGAGGAGCAGAGGTGTAGGGGAAGAGTCCCTCTCCGTCAAACACGAAGAGCTTGTCTACTCCGTAGGGAAGTATCTGGTCCTCCACCTTGTCCTTGATACCTGTGCCGGCAACAATGGCGTTGAGTTCCACGCCCAGCTGGTTGGCAAGTTTGCGGCCCTTGGTGAGCAGTTCCTGAGAAACCTCCTGCACCTTGGTGCCTTCTATTTCGCAATATACGAATACGTTGTTCATAATAGATTTTTGACTTTTGAATTTTGAATTTTGAGTTACTGCGGCATTGGCGCAATTTTGATTTTCGAATTTTGAATCAGTGACTTGCTCACTCCACCGTCTGCCATCACGTAACGAACAGACTTGACTTATACCGGTTTCAACAACCCAAAGCCTGTCTATTCATAATCGGCGCAGACGACAATCCAAAATCCAAGGCTCAAGATTCAAAACCCTGGATTTATCCAATGATTTTTTCGTCCAACAATTCCTTCACCAGTCCCTCGATGTCTGCGTCGCTGCCTGTGAGAGTCTTGCTTTCCTTAGCCTGGAATACGATGTTCTTCACGGCCTTCACCTTCGTCGGCGAGCCGCTGAGGCCGCACTGCGCGGGGTCGCCATCGACATCGGCTACTGTCCACTGGTTGAGCGTGAGGTAAGGACGCTCCTCATAGAGGTAGTTGTAGGCATCCTCGGCGCCGCGCTCCATAGGAGCCGTGGCACGCTTGTACTTCATCACGAGCTTGGCGTTGCACGGACGGCAGGGGTCTGCGCTTCCCGTCACCGTGACAACGAGAGGCATAGGAGCCTCCACTGTCTCCACGCCACCGTCGATATGGCGGCGGATTGTCAGCTTGCCATTCTCGCACTTCTCTATCTCCTCGGCGTACGTGACCTGTGCCATGCCGAGTTTCTGTGCCACCTGCGGGCCTACCTGTGCCGTGTCGCCGTCGATAGCCTGTCGTCCGCCTATCACTACGTCTACGTCACCAATTTTCTTTATTGCGGTAGCGAGAGCGTATGAAGTGGCCAGAGTGTCGGCTCCTGCAAACAGTCTGTCGGTAAGCAGCCAGCCGGTATCGGCTCCTCTGTATAGTCCCTGGCGGATAACCTCAGCCGCACGTGGAGGGCCCATGGTGAGGATTCCAACGGTTGAGCCCGGATTCTGCTCTTTCAGACGGAGAGCCTGCTCCAATGCGTTCAAGTCTTCTGGATTGAAGATAGCGGGCAAGGCTGCGCGGTTGACAGTTCCTTCGGCCGTCATCGCATCCTTGCCGACATTTCTTGTGTCGGGTACTTGCTTGGCAAGTACAACAATTTTCAAACTCATAAATATATAATATTATTGTGAAATTTCGGGTTACAAAAGTAACAACTTTTTGAGTTACAGCCAAATTTGCCGTTCATAAAATGCACATTACGGCTTTTCATGTGCACAAACGTTGTCTTTTGTGCATAAATATCAAGTGTGCTTATCATTATTTATATTATGCCATGAAAGCCATGTCTGCATGCCATCGGGTACAGGTCTACAACGATTAGGCACAGGCCCATCCGCCTATCAAGGACAGACAGTTTCCACATATTATATATATACATCCAGCAGATATTCTGCCTTAATTTTCATGTCAAAACATATCGGTTTGCGAAATGGGCCATTTCGCAGTCTAAAACGGCCCATTTCGCAGTCTGAAACGGGCCGTTTTACATTGCGATTCGGCCCATTTTGCAACACATTATGTATCAGTGTATTATAAAGACATACGGATTCATGGCAACGACTAAGCCATTATCTCCTTCTAACCAGCCCAATGTTGCCTCCCTAATTCGTAATATAATAGATGAAAAATGCTTTAATATGAGATTAAAGCCAAGTACTTACTTATGTGTATTCAGGCATGTGCTCACACGCCATTTCACACTCCTGCCTGATCAGGATACTGCTGATATATGCGCAGCCCGAACTCGGGCACTACGGCATATATGCTGTCCATGATGTCGGCGAGCTGATGCTCATACGTCACCCACGCCTTCTCGCGCAGGAAGAAGTAAAACTCCACGGGCAGTCCTGTGGTGGTGGCCTCGAGCTGTCTGACCATAAGCGTCATCTCGGGGTTCACCTCCTCAAGGTGCATGATGTAGCGTTCGGCATACTGTCTGAACAGAGTCATGTTGACATGGCGGCCCGTAAGCTCCTTGTCCGTAAACATGCCCTGCTCCACAAGATGCCGTTTCAGCGCGTCATCGGCCACCGCTATGCTGTGGAAGTCGAAGTACAGCACGCGCTTCACGCGCCGTCCGCCGCTCTGCTGCATGCCCTTCCAGTTCTGAAAAGAGTCTGAGACGAGTGTCGTGGGAGCCACCGTCACGATGGTGTTGTCGAAGTTGCGCACCTTCACGGTGGTGAGCGACATCTCCTCTACTACGCCATTGATGCCGGCCTTGTCAAAGGTTATCCAGTCGCCCTTGTGCAACATGTTGTTGCTTGTGAGGCGCACGCCT
This sequence comes from Prevotella sp., assembly GCA_022775985.1. Lineage (GTDB taxonomy): Bacteria > Bacteroidota > Bacteroidia > Bacteroidales > Bacteroidaceae > Prevotella. The sequence goes on along the minus strand of JALFIM010000068.1, from coordinate 16,606 downwards.
GCCACCAAGCCCGATATCGTGTCCTTGAACACAAGCATCATGACCGCAGACGTGGCGCCGAGTCCGGCCAAGAGGCTCAGCGGGCTGCGGCCGATGACTATCGCCGTAACCACTATCACGGCCACGAACACCACGAAAATCTTCAGCACGCCGCACAGCGAGTGGAAATATTGCTGTGCCGACGTGCGCCGATGTCCCGTGTCGAGTGCGTGAAGGGCATCGATGACGGCCAACGCGAGGCGTGCCGTCATCACCACTATGTACACCGCTGTGGCCCGCGACAGGAGCTCCTCCACCAACGCGTATTGGTAGAACACGAGCGGCAGGAGCAGCCACACCACCACGGCAGGTATTATATGGCATGCCGACACGATCACAGTGCGGCTGAATATGATGTCATCCCACTTGGCACGAGTGTGCGCGGTGAGCCTGAGCACCGCTGGAAGCACCACCTTGCGGCAGAACAGCTCGGCAAGCCAGGCCGCCAACACGGCCACGCCCACGAGCAGCACATGCCTCACCACATGCACGGCGGAGCCATGCACGCCCATGAGCCCGACTATACGCTCTACGTAGTCGCGCACATAGTCGAGCACCATCACACGGTCTTGTGTGGGCGATATGGCAAGCAGCGGTTGATTCATATTGTCACAAACATGTTGAATTACACTTCACAGAAGCACAGGATTAGTACATCAAAGGGCCTTGTGTACGCGCCCAATGCTATCACGGACGGCACAGTTCCTGACAAACCTTGTCCTGAAAGGCACGTCCGTTGCGGGTGTGGCGCAGCCCCTGATTGAGTATCACGAACGCGAGGTCGTGCCCGTTTGCCGACTTGCAATATCCAGCCAGCGAGCTGATGCCCGTGAGAGTACCCGTCTTCGCCACCACATTGCCGTTGGTGAAAGGGCCGCTCATACGGTGGCGCAGCGTGCCGTCAGTGGCGGCAATGGGCAGTGAGGGGCGCAGGTGCAGCATGATATTGTTGTTGCGGTAGGCGTATTTAAGCATAGCCATCTCAAGTTCTGCCGACACATAATTGTAGAGCGACAGCCCAGAGCCGTCGGCAAAGGCATATCCATCGGCCCGCAATCCGAGCTTGGTGACGAGATGCCGCACCACAGAGCGTGCGTCCTTGGCCGTGGCAGGGCGGTTTCCCGAACTTGCCGCCAGCTGATAGAACATGGCCTCGGCATACAGGTTGTCGCTGTCCTTGAGCATACGCAGCAGCACTTGGTCCATGGTATGGAACCTGTGACAGATGCAGAAGGCATCCGAAGGCTTACGCGCCTCACCCAAAGACGCATCCACCACTATGCCGGCCTCGCGCAACATATCGACGAAGCGTCCCACGAACGCATCCTTGCGGCTCACGAGCAGCGGCGACAGCACGGGGTTGTCGTCATCCCAGCACCACCCCTCACCATAGAGATTGTCGTCCTTCATGCTCTTGTCGGCATATATGTTGCCGCGTATGGTGTCAACGCCCATCTTGCGTATGGCCTCCACGAAGGCACGCATGTCATCGGAGTTGAAACGCGGGTCGAACCCTCCCACGCAGTATATATTGCCGTTGAGCGTGTTCTGCTCCACCTTTCCGGTGTAGCACAGGTCGGTATTGAACTGGTAGCTGCCGCCGAGCTTGTCTATGGCCGTGATGGCCGTGATGAGCTTCATGGTAGATGCCGGGCGCATGAGTTGCCGCTCGTTGAGCGCGTAGAGCACGCTGTCGGCACTGAGGTCGTACACCATCATGGCCAACTGAGATGTAGCGAACATGCTGCTCGCCGCGAGTCGGTCGAGGTTGTGGCGCAACGACTGCGGCCATGGCAGCATAGACATGCCGCTGCGTGCCGTGTCTATGGCCGCGCTGTCGGCCTCCACCGATGCCTCATCGGTGTCAGCCACGTCCTGTGCCATACAAGGCAGCAGCGCCACCAGTTGCATGACAAGAATCCAAAATATCTTTCTCATCTTCACTTTAAGCTGTGTATTCATTTCATATATTCATCCACCGCGCCCCTCAGCGCACGGGCAAACTTCTCCGCGTCGGCCGGATACACCATCACATCGCCCCCGTGCGCAAGCTCTATGGCCACATGCCCGTGCCGCGACAGGCCGCCACGCCCCACGCTCACGCCCACGATGTCGGCATATCCGATGACCGTCGGACGCGACAGCCGCCCCTTGTCTATGACGAGCGTGCCGTCGGCGCACAGCGTGTAAGTGGTGTGTATCATACGCTCTATGCCTACAAGAGCGGTGAGTGCGGCACATGCGCCCACAATGGCGAGCACGCCTGTATGCTGCCAGAAGCACATCATGGCCACGGCAGCAAGCAATACCACACCCACCGTACCTGTACGAGTGGTACGGCGATGGAATATTCTGTTCATATTCTGTTGACTGTATTCAGCAGCAAAGTTAGCAATAATTCTCTTCATGGGCAAATTATAGCGTTCTCTTTTTGTCTGCCGCAGACCGCGCCACACTCCACCCTTGTATGTTTGCCGCACGTCTGCATCGGCATTTTTCGCGACAAGCCGAAAGATATGGCATACATGAGCATGGCATTTCAAAAAAAATACGTAACTTTGCTCTGTAAAGCAAGCCGCACGGACACCCGTCAGCCCAGCATGCGCCTACTCCGTCATGCCACAGACATGGCTCTCTCGTCACAGGCACACGCCACGCACATCTGCGGATGCGGGTCACACGGCAGTCCGGCATGCGGCGACACAGCAACGGCAACAGATGATAGACAAAGCGACACAAGACAAGATTAAGGACGCAGCCAACATAGTGGAGGTCGTGTCTGAGTTTGTGACACTGCACAAGAGCGGTGCCAACTACAAGGGTCTGTGCCCTTTCCACAACGAGAAAACACCGTCGTTCATCGTGTCGCCGGCACGCGGCACGTGCCATTGCTTCGGTTGTGGCAAGGGAGGCACGCCCGTGAGCTTCATCATGGAGCACGAGCAGCTCACCTATCCCGAGGCCCTGCGCTGGCTTGCCAACAAATACCACATAGAGATAAGGGAAAGAGAGCTTACCGACAATGAGCGGCGTGAGCAGAACGAACGCGAGAGTATGTTCATCGTCAATGAGTGGGCGACATCTTATTTCAACAACATCCTGCACGACAACCCCGACGGTGTGGCCCTCGGTCTGCAATACTTCCGCTCACGCGGATTCCGTGACGACATCATAAAGAAGTTCCGCCTGGGCTACGACATCGCTGACAGGCACGCCCTCGCGGCCGCAGCACGCGCCGCAGGGTACAACGAGGAGTTTCTCCTGCGCACCGGTATATGCTACCGCAACGACCGTGGCGAGCTCATAGACCGCTACGCCGGCCGCGTGATGTTTCCGTGGACGGGCATCAGCGGCAAGATAGTGGGGTTCGGAGGACGACTGCTCGACTCGCGCACCAAGGGCGTAAACCAGAAATATGTCAACTCTCCCGACAGCGACATCTACCACAAAGACCGTGAGCTATACGGCATATACCAGGCCAAGAAGGCAATAGCCCGTGAGGACCGCGTGTATATGGTGGAGGGATATACCGATGTCATATCCATGCACCAGTGCGGTATAGAGAACGTGGTGGCCAACTCGGGCACCGCCCTGTCTGTACACCAGATACACACCCTGCACCGTTTCACTTCCAACATCACCCTGCTCTACGACGGCGACGCTGCCGGCATACACGCCGCCATGCGCGGTACCGACATGCTGCTTGCCGAGGGCATGAACCTGAAAGTGCTGCTTCTGCCCGACGGCGACGACCCCGACAGCTTCGCACGCAAGCACACCGCCGCCGACTTCCGCAAGTATATAGAGGAGCACCAGACCGACTTCATGGAGTTCAAGACCGACCTTATGCTGAAGAACGAGCGCGACCCGCTGAAGCGTTCGGAGGCCATCAACTCCATCATCAAGAGCATATCGCTCGTCAACGACCAGATACTGCGCGACACATACCTCCACGACTGCGCCATGAGGATGGGCATGAACGAGGCCACGCTCATCAACACGATGAACAAGTTTATCCGCGACGGACGGAGTTCTGCCACAGCACAGGGGCAGCAACCACAGCACATAGCGCAGCAACAGCGCATCGCCACCACGGCCACGCCACTCGAACAGGCGTCAAAAGTGGAGCAGATGATAATAAAGATGGTCATAAAGCACGGCTCGGACATACTCTACCGCAATGTGGAGGACGAGGACGGCAACCTCATAGACCTCACCCTCGCGCAGTTTCTCGACTACAACCTCAGTACCGACAGCCTCACGTTCAGCAACGATATATTCACACGCATACTGCAAGAAGCCGTGGAGCACTCCACAGAAGAGGGATTCGACTCCGAGCAATACTTCATACATCACGACGATATAGAGGTGAGCCGCCTGGCCACTACGCTCAGCGAGGAGCGTTACAGGCTGTCTGCGCCCACCGCCGATGATGAGAACCTCAGCGACATAGAGCGGCAACAGCAGGAGGAGACACGCATAGAGCGGCTCCGGCTGCAGCTCGACCACCTGCTCAACGACTTCCGCATGGACATGACCGAGCACAAACTCAAGGACCTGCAACGCCAGATAGCCACGCCCGGCACGCCCACCGACGAGATAATGAGGCTCATGGCGGAGTACAAGGACACGCAGATGCTGCGCAACCAACTCGCCAAGAAACTCGGCAACAACATCATAGTATGACACCCACCACACCACATCCACCCACAAACACGACTCCAAGAACATGAAAGAATTTGCATATTTCCTCATCTACTGCCTCATAGTCGCAGCAATAGCCGGCCTCATAAGACTGTGGCGCAAGTACAGCGCGAAGCTGTGGAGCAAACTTTACACCGCCACCCACGCCAAGACCATGCACTATGATGCCGATACCGTGAAGCAGATAATATCCGATGCCATAGCGGGTATCAACTCAAGGGGCGACTGGCACAAGAACACCGACGACGCCGATGAGATAATATTCGAGTACCAGAGCGGCAACTTCGTCATCATGCTGTCGAAGGACAAACCGCAGTTCGCGCAGCTGCGCTTCCTCTTCTTCTACCAGACCTCCGTGGAGAACCTCAACGAGGTGCGCATGCTCATCAACACAATAAACATCAATGCCGACAAGACCACCATCACATACAGTCTGCCCGACGACGAGCCCAACGTAGACGTGCATGCCATGTCGGCACTGTACGTCACCAGCGGCTTCAATGCCGATGCACTGAGGCAGTACATCAACGACATATTCGGGTGGCGACAGGCATTCGTGCAGCACATAGGCCAGCGCATATCACGCCACACCCGCGAGAACATAGACGAGGACATGCTCACTGCCGAATACGGTTTCGCCATGCGGCTCGTGGGCGAGCTGGAGATGGAGCGGCAGCAAGGCCCCGCCCTACCGCGCTATTGCCCCACCGAGCGTCCGCAGCTCGGCACGCTCGTATCGCTGATGACGGGCATCGACAGTTTCCTGCCCATATCCATGACGGTGCTCACCACCGACGGCAAGGCCACCGCCGTGGGTGCCGACGACATACGCTCATACGACATAACCACGCCATTCACCACTACCACGGGCAACGGAGCGCAGTCCTCCTGTGCCTGTGCCACCATAGCCCTGTGTTACAGGCAGAAGGCATTTCCCGACCATGAGCGCTGCATGACCATAAACCTCAACCGCGAGCGCAGCGACGGCGACACCACGTTCATACGCATGACCGTCACCATAGTGCCCCTCACGGCCGGCATAAACACGCCATACGGCAACGCCGCCACGCGTCCGCTCACGGTGAGCTCGCTCATAGCCTACGACCATACCGACCCCACCACGGCCCTCGCCAAGTTCCGCTATCTGCGCAAGGAGGCCGAGGACGCACGCCGCAACGGGCACGACGACCCCGACGATGCCCTCGCCGCCATCATGTACGACTGCCTTGACGACGACACCGCCTACTCCGTGTACAATGCCAAGCGGCTGTTCACGCAGAAGTGCTATGCCGAGGCCCTCGCCCCACTGCTCAACGTGGCGGCACGTCTCATGCACGACATCCGCAGCGGCAAGCGTCTGCCAGAGAAGCTCACGTGCGACATATTCTTCATGACGGGCACCAGCCTCTACATGCTCGGGCGCTACGACCGCGCCATACACTACCTCGACCTCGTGAGCAACGACAACAACATCATACACTGGAAGATGCACATCAACGCCCTGATAGCTGGCGATGACCCGCGTGCCATGTCGTACATAGACCAGAGCATGACATACGTCAGCGGCCTTATGGCCAGCAACGACGACGATGATGACGACGACAACGACGGCGAGGCCGACAACCAGAGACGCATGCTCGCCTTCCTCAAGCGGCGCAAGGCGCACCTTCTCGCCGACGAGGGGTCTGCCGACAAGGCCGAGCAACTGCTCACGCAGATGATAACCGACGGTGAGGAGCCTGAGCTCGCACGCAACGAGCTGACATACGTGCGTGGCAAGAATGCCGCACCACACCATGCCGACGCGCCACGCACCGATGCACACGACGCGCCGCAGCAGGAGCCTTGAGCCCTGTCAGGCGCATACGCCGCCACACCCCACCTATCAAGCAAACGACAAACAACAGATATGTACTACATAGAGAAAACATTTGAGATATCGGCGTGCCACAGGCTCACGCTGCCCTACGAGAGCAAGTGTACCAGAATGCACGGCCACAACTGGACAATCACCGTGTGCTGCAAGTCGAAGGAGCTCAACAGCGAGGGCATGGTGGCAGATTTCACCACTGTGAAACAGACCATCATGTCGCGGCTCGACCACCAGAACCTCAACGAGGTGCTGCCCTTCAACCCCACGGCCGAGAACATAGCGTTCTGGATAACCAACCAGGTGCCCCACTGCTACAAGACCATTGTCAAGGAGAGCGAGGGCAATACCGCAACCTACGAGCGCGACGCATGAAACGCATCAACGACATATTCTACTCGCTTCAGGGCGAGGGACACAACAGCGGCATGCCGGCAGTGTTCATAAGGTTTGCCGGGTGCAACCTGCGCTGCCCGTTCTGCGACACCGACTTCAGCTCATACACCGAGATGACCGACCGCCAAATAGTCAGCCAGGCCGCCTCCTACCCTGCCCGTCTGGCCGTGCTCACGGGCGGAGAGCCCACGCTGCAGGCCGATGAGGCACTCATAGACATGCTCCACGAGGCCGGTTTCACCGTGGCCATGGAGAGCAACGGCACCAACCCTCCGCCCCATGGCACCGACTGGCTGACCTGCTCGCCCAAATCGGGCGTGCGCATCAGCCACTGCGACGAGCTGAAGTGCATATTCGACGGCGACCCGCAGCACGTCTCCGACCACGGCATCACCGCCTCATACTACTACCTTCAGCCATGCGACGTGGGCGACCCTCAGCGCAATGCCGACATCACCGCCGCGTGCGTGGCATACATCAAGGAGCACCCCAAGTGGCGGCTCTCACTGCAGACCCACAAACTCGCGGGGTTCAAGTAGCACGCATGGCGCGGCGGCACCGCCACCTACGACAGGCGCATGCCGCCGCCACGCCACACGCACACCCCACAACCGACTAACCACATGATATACATACACTGGGCAGTATTGCTGGCATACACCGCCATTGCGGTGTCATCAATAATTTCAGTACTCATGGACAACAAGCAACCATCCAAGACCATGGCATGGGTGCTTGTGCTCACGTTCCTGCCAGCGGTGGGCATCATAGCATACTTCTTCTTCGGGCGCAACACGCGCCGCCTCAGGATGATAAGCCAGCGAAGCCTCGACCAGTTATCGAAGCGCTCCAGGCTCGAGTTCGTGGAGCAGAAGGGGCTCACCATCCCCGACGACTACCGCACGCTCATCAGACTGTTCACCAACCAGAGCCTGTCACTGCCGTTTAAGGACAACGCCACAGACATATACACCAACGGCCACGACTTCTTCACGGCACTGCTCGTCTCCATAGCCAACGCACGCCACCACATACACCTCGAGACCTACATCATAGAGGACGACCCGCTCGGAAGGCTCATCGCCGATGCCCTCATAGACAAGGCCGCGGAGGGCGTGGAGGTGAGGCTAATATACGATGATGTGGGCTGCTGGAAGGTGGCGGGCCGCTTCTTCGAGCGCATGCGCGAGGCCGGCATAGACGTACATGCCTTCATGCCAGTGAAGTTTCCGGCGTTCACCAGCAAGGTGAACTACCGCAACCACCGCAAGATGTGCGTCATCGACGGCACTACGGCGTTTATCGGGGGCATGAACATAGCCCGCCGCTACGTCTCGGGCAACGGCCGTCAGGCATGGCGCGACACGCACCTCAGGGTGAGGGGCGGCGCCGTGTTCGCCATACAGAGGGCGTTTCTCGTAGACTGGTACTTCGTAGACCGCACGCTCATATCCAACCGCAAGTACTACCCGCCATCACCATACCCCATAAACAACGACTGCCTGGCACAGGTGGTGACGAGCAGTCCGCTGGCCCTCTGGCCCGACATCATGCAGGGCTACGTGCGCATACTGCTCGAGGCACGCTCGTATGTCTATATAGAGACACCCTACTTCATACCCAACGAGCCCGTGATATTCGCCATGCGCACCGCAGCAATAGCCGGCGTGGACATCAGACTCATGGTGCCGCGCCACAGCGACGCACGCCTCGTGGAACAGGTGAGCCGCTCGTTCCTCTCCGACGTGATAGACGCCGGCGTGAAGGTGTGCCTCTACGAGGCCGGCTTCAACCACAGCAAGCTGCTCGTGTGCGACGACTCGCTGTGCACGTGCGGCTCGGCCAACTTCGATGTGCGCAGCTTCGAGAACAACTTTGAGTCAAACATATTCTTCTACGACCGCGACATGGCCGGGCGCATGAAACAGGTGTTCCTCGACGACATGGCCCACTGCACCATCATCGACAGCGCCGCCGCGCTGCCCAAGCACTCGTTCGGTGCCCGACTGTGGGAGTCGTTCGTGCGGCTCATGGCACCGCTGATGTAGCGCACTGGCCCACACCATCGGTCGCTGACACGCCGGCCCACGATGAAAACCTAAACATACAATATAGTTTTATTTTCCATTATAGTATATTAAATAAGTGAAATGGAACAATAAATCCGACTATTATACATAACTTTGCAACGATTTTGAAAAAACAGCCAAACTCCGTTTCCTATCGCGCATACTCTATGGCAACCAGCGTCTAAAGCAACGACGGAGGACTCACGAGCATAAATCGCCCAACGACAACAGTTCATCAATAATCACGAATGATAGAGATACTCGGAAAGATAGACGCCGACCTCATGGTATTCCTCAACGGCTTCCACAACAGCTACTTCGATGACGTGATGTACCTCACATCGGAGAAGTGGGTGTGGGTACCCGTGTACACGGCCATACTCATAGCCACCATCATGAAGTTTGGCATCAACAGGCGGATGCTCACCGTAGTTGGCATTTTCACCTTGACCATAGTGCTCGCCGACACCACCTGCGCCGCCTACCTGCGGCCCATATTCTGCCGTCCGCGCCCGTCGCAGCCCGACAGCGGCATAAGCATGCTCATACACGTAGTCAACGGCTACCGTGGCGGCCACTACGGCATGCCGTCGTGCCACTCGGCCAACTCCTTCGCCCTGGCCGCCCTCACCATGATTATATTCAAGAGCCGCAAGCTCACCACCTTCATATACACATGGGCCGTGATACACACATACAGCCGCATATACCTCGGCGTACACTACCCCGGCGACATACTTGTGGGCGGACTCGTGGGCACGGCCATAGCCTTCGCCGTATGCAGCATGGCACGGCTCTGCATGGGAGCGGCAGCCGAGTCGAGGCCTTCGCCGTCGTATGTCATCATGTACACGGGGGCGGTGGTGTTCGCCATACTGCTCATAGCACCAGCCTTCGACCTGCGCCACACGCTCATAGCGTGGCTGGGATAGGCCACGTCTGAGCACCACACGCGCCGCCGCTGACGGCGGCCACTGCCACACCATGTTGCAAAACGGCCCGTTTCGCGCTGTGATTCGGCCCATTTCGCGCAGTAAAACGGCCCATTTCGCAGTGCGAAATGGGCCGTTTTGCAATCTATTGGCACTCAGTATGTTATACATGCGAATCCATACCACCTGTCATGAGTGGCCATGACAGCCATACCTACGGCCACACCCTCCACCTCATGCCGCGCACCCCGCGCTGCCGCAGATGCACCACCGCTACACCTTATAAAATGAAAAACGGCATGGTTTTATTTTGTCCTTTCGCGCTTTTACACTACCTTTGTACAATTATTGATGCGGAAACCCACCGCACACGCACGCATCAAGTGCATAAATCCACACAATACCCAATGGATAAAAACAAATTCGGACTATTAGGACAAATACGCTACCCCGACGACTTGCGGGCAATGGGCATAGACCAGTTGCCTGAAGTATGCAAGGAACTGCGCGAGGACATCGTAGAGGAGCTGTCCGTCAACCCCGGACACCTGGCGTCATCGCTCGGTGTGGTGGAGCTGACGGTAGCCCTGCACTACGTATTCAATACTCCTTACGACCGTATAGTATGGGACGTGGGGCACCAGGCCTACGGCCACAAGATACTCACCGGCCGCCGCGACAGGTTCTGCACCAACCGCAAGCTGCACGGCGTGCGCCCGTTTCCGAGTCCGCAGGAGAGCGAGTACGACACTTTCGCATGCGGACATGCCTCCAACTCCATATCCGCCGCGCTCGGTATGGCCATCGCTGCCAAGAAAACGGGACACGACGACAGGCACGTCGTGGCCGTGATAGGCGATGGTGCCATGAGCGGAGGGCTCGCATTCGAGGGCATCAACAACGCGTCGTCGTCGCCCAACGACCTGCTCATCATACTCAACGACAACGACATGAGCATAGACCGTGCCGTGGGCGGCATGGAGAAATACTTGCTGCACCTCGACACCAACGCCACGTACAACCGCCTGAGGTTCAAGGCTTCGCAGTGGCTGCACTCCAAGGGCTACCTCAACGACGACCGCCGCAAGGGCATCATAAGGCTCAACAACGCCCTGAAGTCGGCCATCAGCCACCAGCAGAACGTGTTTGAGGGCATGAACATACGCTACTTCGGCCCCTTCGACGGCAACGACGTGGTGAACGTGGTGCAGCTCCTGCGCCGCCTCAAGGACATGAGCGGCCCCAAGATACTGCACCTCCACACCGTGAAGGGCAAGGGCTACAAGCCCGCCGAGGAGGAGGCCACCATCTGGCACGCGCCCGGCAAGTTCGACCCCGAGACCGGGGAGCGGCTCGTGAGCGACTCATCAGACCTGCCGCCACGCTTCCAGGACGTGTTCGGCAACACGCTGCTCGAGCTCGCCGAGGCCAACCCGAGGATAGTGGGCGTGACACCGGCCATGCCCACAGGGTGCTCCATGAACATCATGATGAAGCAGATGCCCGACAGGGTGTTCGACGTGGGCATAGCCGAGGAGCACGCCGTGACGTTCTCTTGCGGCATGGCCAAGGACGGTCTGCAGCCCTTCTGCAACATATACAGCGCGTTCGCGCAACGCGCATACGACAACATAATACACGACGCGGCACTGCTCAACCTGCCCGTGGTGATATGCCTCGACCGCGCAGGACTCGTGGGCGAGGACGGCCCCACGCACCACGGTGTGTTCGACATAGCCGCGCTGCGCCCTGTACCCAACCTCACCATAGCGTCGCCCATGGACGAGTGCGAGCTGCGGCGCATGATGTACACGGCACAGCTACCCGACAAGGGCACCTTCGTGATAAGGTACCCGCGCGGACGCGGCAGCCGCGTAGACTGGAAGTGCGCACTGGAGGAGATAGAGGTGGGCCGCGGACGCTGTCTGCGCGAGGGCACCGACGTGGCGGTGCTGTCGTTCGGGCCGCTCGGCCACGATGTGGCCACGGTGATAGACGGGCTTGCGGCCGACGGATGCACGCTGAGCATAGCGCACTACGACATGCGCTTCGTGAAGCCCCTCGACACCGACTTGCTCGGCAAGGTGGCACGCACCGCCAAGCGCATAGTGACCATAGAGGACGGCATGCTGGCCGGAGGCTTCGGCTCGGCGGTGACGGAGTGGCTCAGCGACAACGGCATCACCACGCCGGTGAAGCGGCTCGGCATAGGCGATGAGTTCGTGGAGCACGGCACGGTGGCGCAGCTGCGCACCATCACAGGCACCGACCACGACAGCATACGCCGCGCCATCACAGGTGCCGACGACACGCCAGCGGCACCTGACGACATACAATGACACAAACCTACACACGAAACATCTGATATGAAGATAATCATCGTCGGTGCCTTCGCCATAGGCACGCACCTGGCCAAACTGCTGTCGCGCGACCACGACGACATCACGCTCATCGACTCCGACCCGGAGCGGCTGGCCAAGATAGGCAACGACTTCGACCTGCTCACCATAGAGGCATCGCCCACCAGCGTGAAGGCCCTCAAGCAAGCTGGCGCACAGGATGCCGACCTGTTCATCGCCGTCACACCGGACGAGAACACCAACATGACGGCATGCGTGCTGGCCAAGGCTCTCGGGGCCGCCAAGACGGTGGCGAAGATAGACAGTGCGGAATACGTGGAGCCAGAGCTGCGGGAGTTTTTCGAGAGCTTGGGGGTCAGTTCGCTGATATACCCCGAGATGCTCGCGGCAAAGGACATCAACAACGGACTGAAAATGTCGTGGGTACGGCAGCGGTGGGACGTACACGACGGCGCACTCGTCATGCTCGGCATTAAGCTGCGGCAGGGCTGCGAGATTCTCGACAAGCCGCTGCGCGAGCTCTGCGGCCCCGACGATCCGTACCACGTGGTGGCCATCAAGCGCGACAACGAGACCATAATACCCGGCGGCAACGACTCGCTGCAGCTCTACGACCTGGCATACTTCATGACTACCAAGCAGTTTATACCCTACATCAGGAAGATAGTGGGCAAGGAGCACTACGTAGACGTGAAGAACGTGATGATAATGGGAGGCGGAGCCACTGCTGTGAGGGCCGTAAAGACCATGCCAGAGTACATGGACGTGAAAATCATAGAGACCGACGAGGAGCGTTGCTCGCACCTCAACGACATCATAGAGAGCTCCAAGGTGCTCGTCATCAACGGCGACGGGCGCGACATTCCGCTGCTCATAGAGGAGGGCATAAAGAACACGCAGGCCTTCGTGGCGCTCACGGGCAACGCCGAGACCAACATTCTCGCGTGCCTCACCGCCAAGCGCATGGGCGTGCGTAAGACCGTGGCCATGGTGGAGAACATAGACTATGTGAGCATGGCCGAGAGCCTCGACATCGGCACCATCATAAACAAGAAGACCATAACGGCGAGCAACATATACCAGATGATGCTCGATGCCAACGTGATGAACGTGAGGTTCCTGATGGGTGCCAACGCCGACGTGGCGGAGTTCATACCCACCGAGGGCTCCAAGATAACGCAGAAGCCGGTGCGCGAGCTCTCCCTGCCCAAGGGCATGACCATAGGCGGACTGGTGAGAGAGGGCAAGGGCATGCTCGTGTCGGGCAACACCGAGATAGAGCCTGGCGACTCCGTAATGGTGTTCTGCCACAACATCAACATGAAGAAGATAGAGAAACTGTTTATCTGATGCCGGCCGGCACGCCACGCCATGCTCCACGGTGGGCATGACGCAGCACGTGCCTGTGCCGCCTGACGCTACAATGTTAAACAAGAAAACGATATACAAGATAGTGGGCTCGCTGCTCTTCATAGAGGCGGCGCTGCTGCTGGTGTGCCTCGTCATAGCACTCGCATACCACGAGTGCGACGCGGCGGCCTTCGCCATGTCCATAGGCATAACGGCCGCGGCTGGCATCGTAATGCGGCTGCTCGGGCGCGACAGCGACAACTCGCTGTCAAGGCGCGACGCCTACTTCGTGGTGACGCTCACGTGGGTCATATTCAGCCTGTTCGGCACGCTGCCGTTCATGCTCAGCGGCTACATCACGTCGTTCACCGACGCATTCTTCGAGACCATGTCGGGGTTCACCACCACGGGTGCGAGCATCATAGACTACATAGACGACTACCCGCACGGACTGCTGTTCTGGCGGTCGCTGACGCAGTGGATAGGCGGACTGGGCATAGTGTTCTTCACCATCGCGCTGCTGCCGTCGCTCGTGGGCGGCTCGGTCAAGGTGTTCGCCGCCGAGGCCACCGGCCCCATAAAGACCAAGCTGCACCCGAGGCTCTCCACGAGCGCCAAGTGTATATGGGTGGTGTACATACTCATCACCATACTGTGCATGCTGTGCCTGTGGGGAGCTGGCATGAGCATATTCGACAGCGTGAACTACTCCATGGTGACGGCGGCCACGGGCGGCTTCGCCACCAAGAACACGCTGGTGCTGTTCACGCCCGAGATGCAGTACATCATCACGTTCTTCTGCTTCGTGTCGGGTGTCAACTTCACGCTGCTCTACGCCTCGGTGACGCGGCGCAACGGCCACATGCTCTTCAAGAATCCCGAGTTCAAGTTCTACATCTCCATAGTGGCGGTGTTCACGGCGTTCATCGCCGCCGAGCTGATATGGCGCAACCACTACCCCATAGAGCACGCCATACGCAGCTCGCTGTTTCATGTGGTGTCGTTCATCACCACTACCGGACTCATAAACGACGATGCCGGCAAGTGGCCTCACGTCACTTGGGTGGCGTTGGCTATATGTATGTTCGTAGGAGCGTGCTCAGGCTCTACGAGCGGCGGCATAAAGTGCATAAGGTGCGTCATGCTGCTGAAGTCTATAAAAAACGAGTTCCGCCAGCTCATGCACCCCAACGCCGTGCTGCCCATGCGCATAGGGGGCGTGAACGTGTCGCAGAACAAGCGGCTCACGCTGCTCGCATTCATCACCATATACCTGCTGCTGTTCCTGTTCTGCTCGTTCGTCATGACGGCCGCCGGCATCGATTCCACCAACGCCATAACCATAACGCTGAGCTGCCTGGGCAACGTAGGGCCCACGCTCGGCCTGGAGATAGGGCCCACGATGTCGTGGAGCGTACTGCCTCCGTATGCCAAGTGGATATGCACGGTGCTGATGCTCATCGGACGACTGGAGATATTCTCCGTGCTCGTGATATTCAGCAGGGCCTTCTGGAAGGAGAACTGACACTCACTGCTGCAGACAATTGATAACAGAATACAAATACATAAAACAAACTTATTATGAAACCACTAAAATTCAACGCGCTGCTGAAATCCACACTCTGGGGCGGCGACAAAATCATTCCGTTCAAACATCTCGACGTGAAGCAGGACAACGTGGGCGAGAGCTGGGAGATATCCGGCGTGCCCGGCAACGAGACGGTGGTGAGCGATGGCCCTTACGCCGGCAAGAAGCTCAACGAGCTGGTGGCCGAACTCAAGGGCGAGCTCGTGGGTGAGGACAACTACAAGCGTTTCGGCGATGAGTTTCCGCTGCTCATCAAGTTCATAGACGCACGCCAGGACCTCTCCATACAGGTGCATCCCACCGACGAGATAGCGCACAGACAGGGCAAGGAGCGCGGCAAGACGGAGATGTGGTACCTCATGGACTCTGACAAGGACGCCACGCTGCTGTGCGGACTGAAAAAGCAAATCACTCCCGAGGAGTACGCACAGATGGTGGCCGACGACACCATCTGCGATGCCATAGCACGCTACAACGTGAAGGAGGGCGACTGCTTCTTCCTGCCTGCCGGCAGAATACACGCCATAGGCACGGGCTGTTTCCTCGCCGAGATACAGCAGACCAGCGACGTGACATACCGCATATACGACTTCAAGCGCAAGGACAAGAACGGCAACTACCGACAGTTGCACACCAAGGAGGCCGCCGAGAGCATCAACTACACGGTGGAGAGCAACTACCGCACGGAGTACACCGCCGCCAAGAACCAGGGCGTGGCGCTCGTACAGTGCCCGTACTTCAACACCGCCGTCTACGACCTCGACGAGCCTATGACCATAGACTACTCCGAGCTTGACAGCTTCGTGATACTCATCGGCCTCAAGGGCAGTGCCAGCATCACCGACAACGAGGGCAACACATTCACGCTGCAAGCCGGTGAGAGCGTGCTCATCCCTGCCTCTACGAAGGAGTTGAAGGTGGATGGTGCCATCAAGTTCCTTGAGACATATGTGTAAATGATTATCACTAAGTAAATATCAGGAATTATTTTATTTAAACACTCTCCTTATTTTTCATGTAAAGAATGAGAGAAAAATAATTTTGGTTATTTACTTATCAGTGAACACTAAGCCACATGTCGTGGCATGACGGCCCGCAGCGTCGTGCCACAACAACAGAAGCCACGCCCTGCAAGGATGTAAGAGCGGTCTGCTTAGGGCCGCTACTATCCACTTGCTGGGCGTGGCTTCATTGCTACACCTATACAATAAACATTATATTCTGTCCGTATCACGTCTCACGCACGCGCAGTTGATGTGCCACAGTGCATTAGAGTATGGTACGGTATGGGCCACACG
>JALFIM010000060.1 GCA_022775985.1 Prevotella sp. | reverse complement strand
TGGAGCTATTTCTGCCCCAGGTACACCGGCCTTAGCATCCGTCCTGTACTTGAAGTGAAATGGTGACGCGATGACAACAAGGCATCACGTCATATACATCCTCCTGTGTCTCATGCCACTGTGGTGTGAGGCACAGGAGGTCCTTTATTCGTGGCAGAGCCCGAATGGCACGCCCGTGGAGACTGGCGGCACGCTGGAGCATGTCAACCAGAACGGGCTCGACAAGCGCAACGTGCGCTGCGGCGACTACTACACGTTCGTACTCAACGGCGACTTCGTGTACATCAACGCCGGCTACAACGTAGACGAGTGCAGCCACATGCTCATAACCCTTGCCGACGGCCGCACGTTCAGCGCGGGCGACGAGATAGAGGTGACGGCCATGCGCAACAACGTGAAAGACCGCCCGGCCAGCCTGTACTTCCTCTTCCATGCCGGCACCGAGGTGCCGCTCGTCGATACCAACGTGTGGAACAACATGGGGCAGGGGCACGACAGCACGATAGGTGGCGGCACGGCGGCCAAGGCTGCTGACGGCACACCCCGCGCGCAGGACGGCTTCGTGCCGAGCACGCACACCTTCATGGTGCCTGATGAGGCCGACGGGGCACGCTCGGTGAGTATCACACGCTACCGCACGGGCGACCTGCTGTACGTGTCACGCCTTGTGGTGAGGCATTCGGCAGCATCGGGAATAGACGGCCATCCGCACGACAATAGTCATCAGCGCGGCAAGGCGGACGTAAGGAAGTATGTCAGAGGGCGGAGCGTGGTGATAGAACGGTCGGGCCGACGCTACGGCACCGACGGCACCGTGTTGCGCCAGGCGCGGTGATGCGTGCGTGGCGCTATCATGTGATATGGGAGAAATGTTTTTCGCTTGTTTATACTGTTGGCATCATGCTTTTGTCACTGCTGTAAAATACGGAAAGTGATAGTGGGGTCTCATGAAACACAGCGCTGATAGATGCATCGTATTTTATAAAAATATTAAAACAGAGACAGATAAGTATCCAAATATTTGTATTATTGCGAAATAAGAAGTAATTTTGCAGCCTGTAAGCAGTGAGAGCTGCCCGAAACGAAAATAAATATCAGTTTAATAACAAAAAAGTAAAGCAAAAAAATGATTATCGTACCAGTTAAAGATGGTGAGAACATCGAAAGAGCACTCAAGAAGTTCAAGAGAAAATTCGAGAAGACAGGTGTTATCAAGGAGCTCCGCGCTCGTCAGCAGTATAACAAGCCGTCTGTTCTGAAGCGTCTCAAGATGGAGCATGCCATCTACGTACAGAAACTGCGTGCCAACGAGGAGTAAGCCTCTGGCTTGAGACTTATCTATTATTGATGACTTTTGCATTAGGAGGTGTATATCCAAGACATATATCCGAACATACATATCAAGATGACGGCATGAGGGCCTGTGGTCCTCGCGCATGTCGCATGGGGTGGCAAACCTTTACCGCGCGTAGCGTGCGGTGGGCTTGTCACCCTTTTCTGGTTCTGAGGCATGAGGAAGTGTGCTAAAGCGTGAAGTTCGGCAAAATTATCATAAAAAGTTTGGCCGTTTCAATAATAATCAGTATTTTCGTTGCCGAATAATACAGGAGACCGACGAATGGCAGGAGATATGATAGACGCGTTTCTGAATTATCTCAGGTGCGAGAAAAACCGCTCTGAAAAGACAATAGACGCATACGGACGCGACCTCTGCGAGTTCGAGCAGTATGTGAGAGGGCTTGACGGAGGACTGTCGCTCGCCGATGCCGACACCGATGTGGTGAGAGGGTGGCTCGGAAGTATGATGGAGCGCGGCAACACCGCCTCGTCGGTATGCCGGCGGCTCAGCGCGTTGCGCACGTTCTACAGGTTCGCTCTCGGCCGCGGCCTCGTGGGACATGACCCCGCGCACGGGGTCGCGGGGCCCAAGAAGGCCAAGCCGCTCCCCATGTACATGAGGGAGACGGACATGGACAGGCTCCTCGACACGGTGGAGTGGGGCGA
Organism: Prevotella sp.; assembly: GCA_022775985.1. Lineage (GTDB taxonomy): Bacteria > Bacteroidota > Bacteroidia > Bacteroidales > Bacteroidaceae > Prevotella. The sequence goes on along the minus strand of JALFIM010000060.1, from coordinate 1,174 downwards.
CAGGTATATAGATGTACGCGCACGTACCATATTATTGACGTTCTACACCACGGGCATAAGGCTCTCGGAGCTGGTGGGGCTTGATGACGGCGACGTGTCGTTCGACACCGCCCAGCTGAAGGTTACGGGCAAGCGCGACAAGCAGCGTCTCGTGCCATTCGGGCCGGAGCTCTCGCAAGCCCTGTCGCGGTATATGCAGATGCGCGACACCGTTACGCCGCAAGGCGGCAGCGGGGCACTGTTCGTCGATGCCAAGGGTCGGCGGATGACGTGCCACAGCGTGCGCGAGACCGTGAAGCAGTGCCTCGCCGTCGTCACCACGATGAAGAAAAAGTCGCCCCATGTGCTTCGCCACTCGTTCGCGACGGCGATGCTCAACCACGGGGCCGATATAGAGAGTGTGCAGAAACTGCTCGGGCACGTGTCGCTTGCCACTACCGAAATATACACGCACACCACATTCGAGCAGTTGAAGCAGGTTTATACTGACGCCCACCCAAGGGCATAACCTTTAAAAACAGGAGGTAACTATGGACATTAAGATTCAGTCGATACATTTCGACGCGACCGAGAAGCTCCAGGAGTTCATCGGTAAGAAAGTAGCGAAACTTGAGAAGTCTTGTGAGGATATAAAGAGCGTGGAGGTACAGCTCAAGGTGGTGAAGCCCGCCACGGCACAGAACAAGGAGGCCAGCCTGTCGGTGGCAGTGCCCGGCACCACTCTGTATGTGGAGAAGACGGCCGACACCTTCGAGGAGAGCATAGACCTGTGCGTGGATGCCATGAAAGTGCAGCTGACACGTTTCAAGGAGAAAAACCGCGAGAAGTGATAAAAAATCAATACTTTTCCAAAAAAAAATGGGAAAAGTTTTGGTGATTGGAAAATAATCCGTATCTTTGCAGCCGTTTTACAAGAGGTCTTAAACGAGACATCTGACGGCTGCATATACGCCTCTTTAGCTCAGTTGGCCAGAGCACGTGATTTGTAATCTCGGGGTCGTTGGTTCGAATCCGACAAGAGGCTCTGCATGACGAATGAGGTCGTAAGGACAGTTTTGATGAGACGGGTGGTTACCAGAGTGGCCAAATGGGGCAGACTGTAAATCTGCTGGCTATGCCTTCGGTGGTTCGAATCCATCACCACCCACATCAGTTTTTATTTTTCGCGGAAATA
>JALFIM010000151.1 GCA_022775985.1 Prevotella sp. | reverse complement strand
ACAGTTCAGGACACATCTTATCATGCCTCAGGCCATGCCCTATCACGGCCTCGGCCATAGTGATTTGCGAAACGGCCCATTTCGCATCCTGAAACGGCCCATTTCGCACTGTAAAATGGGCCGTTTTGGAGCGCGAAATGGACCGTTTTGCAACGCATTGTGTATCAATACCTTACAGTACATGGAAATAACCATGGTTATTTCCACGCCAAGAATCAGCGAATTGGAGAATTTGCTTCATCACAGACAGCTACAAAGGACTTGATATTTACAATCATGGCAAATCGTCACATCTGCTATAATCCTTGACTCTATTCATAGAGCAAGGTCTTTGTGGGAAAAGAAATTTCCTTGATTTCCTAATTCTTGACATGACAACCAGAAGAGGGCTTTAACATAAAATCAAGTCTTGCCTCATGCCTTATATATATAAATAATGTGTGTTCATTAACAAAATTTCAACAAAGCGTGTCATTAAATAATGGTTCTTGTCGTGATTTCTCAAATTAAAATATTACCTTTGCAGCGGTAAAAAGATATTAACAACAATCGATATTCAATAATTTAATAAATTATGGTAAACTACAAAGAATTGGGCTTGGTGAACACTCGTGATATGTTCGCAAGAGCCATCAAGGGTGGTTACGCTATCCCTGCATTCAACTTCAACAACCTCGAGCAGCTCCAGGCCATCATCAAGGCTTCATCTGAGCTGAAGTCGCCGGTTATCCTTCAGGTTTCCAAGGGTGCCCGCAACTACGCCAACGAGACACTTCTCCGCTACATGGCAGAGGGTGCCGTGGAGTATGCAAAGGAGCTTGGCTGCAAGCATCCTGAGATTGTGCTCCACCTCGACCACGGTGACAGCTTCGAGCTGTGCAAGAGCTGCGTAGACCTCGGCTTCTCTTCAGTGATGATCGACGGTTCTTCACTGCCCTACGAGGAGAACATCGCCCTCACCAAGAAGGTAGTAGACTACGCCCACCAGTTCGACGTGACCGTTGAGGGTGAGCTGGGTGTGCTCGCTGGCGTAGAGGATGAGGTTGCCTCTGAGGTATCTCACTACACAAAGCCCGAGGAGGTTATCGACTTCACAAGCCGCACAGGCGTTGACTCTCTGGCCATCTCTATCGGTACATCTCACGGTGCTTACAAGTTCAAGCCCGAGCAGTGTACACGCGACCCGAAGACAGGCCGCCTCGTTCCTCCTCCATTGGCATTCGACGTGCTCGACGAGATTATGGAGAAACTGCCGGGATTCCCCATCGTGCTCCACGGCTCTTCTTCTGTTCCCCAGGAGTATGTAGACATCATCAACGCCAACGGTGGCAAGCTGCCCGATGCAGTAGGCATACCCGAGGAGCAGCTCCGCAAGGCTTCCAAGAGCGCCGTTTGCAAAATCAACATCGACTCTGACTCTCGTCTGGCCTTCACCGCTGCTGTTCGCAAGGTGTTCGCAGAGAAGCCCGCTGAGTTTGACCCCCGCAAGTACTGCGGACCGGCCCGCGACCTCATGGAGCAGATGTACAAGCACAAGATTATCGACGTGCTCGGCTCTGACAACAAGCTCGCTCAGCTCGACTAATAAAGCTGCCCATGTGCAGCCGCTACGGCGCACACGCGCCGCAAGGCCGCACGCCAAGCCATGACGGAATGTACGCGCGTACCTTAGGTCATGGCGCATAACACACGGCATCCGCAGCACCGCAATGTGCTGTGGATGCCTTTTTTCTTTACATAAGACAGGCGGCGGCTCGGCAATCAGAGCAAGCCGTGAGACCTGATACCATCCTACGTCCGTGCCACAGCCACCACGCAGCCGGCACGTACTGCCACACATACGCTCTACCATAACCGCATAATACGACAAGAGTATAAACCATCAGGCCATAATGTACGGACATGCCTATGTCCGACAGGCATAAATAACCGACTTAAACGAACGAACATGAGAAAACTTATAGCCTTCATCGCTGCCGTGACCATGGCCCTCACTGCCAAGGCACAATCAGTACCCACGTATCTCGACGGCTCCAAGCCCATAGAGCAGAGGGTAGAGGACGCGCTGCAACGCATGACGCTGCGCGAGAAAATCAGAGTGATACACGCCCAGAGCAAGTTCTCCTCGGCAGGAGTACCGCGCCTCGGACTCCCCGACTTCTGGACTGACGACGGCCCGCACGGCGTGCGCCCCGACGTGCTGTGGGACGAATGGGACCAGGCTGGACAGACCAACGACTCGTGTGTGGCTTTCCCTGCCCTTACCTGTCTTGCAGCCTCCTGGAACCCTCAGATGAGCCGTATCTACGGCGAGGCATTGGGCGAGGAGGCTCTCTATCGTGGCAAGGACATGATCTTGGGACCC
>JALFIM010000144.1 GCA_022775985.1 Prevotella sp. | reverse complement strand
TTGACGAACTTGCGCACGAGAGCCGATGAGTCCTCCTTCTTGCATATCAGCAGCACGTTGTCCTTCTCCACCACTATGTAGCCGTCGAGACCGTTGATGACGGCGAGACGGCCCTTAGGCAGCTTTATCACATTGTTGTGGGCGTTGTCGAGGAGCACCTCGCTGTCTACCACCACATTGTCGCCCGGCCCTTTCTGCATGGCCTCGTACATGCTGTGCCATGTGCCGAGGTCGGCCCATCCGAAGTTGCACTTCATCACGAACACGTTGTCCGACTTCTCGAGTATGCCGTAGTCTATCGATAGGTTGGGGTAAGACGGGAAGTTGTCCTTGATGAAAGCGTCCTCCTCGGCAGCCGAGAAATCGGGCTTCATCTGGTCGAAATTGCGCAGCACGGCGGGCAACAGCTTGCAGAAACTGTCGAAACAGTAGCGTGCGTTGGAGAGAAACAGTCCCGTGTTCCAGTAGAACTCACCGCTCTCCATGAACATCTTGGCGAAGTCGCGCTCAGGCTTCTCCGTGAACGACTGCACCTTGTACACGTCCTGTGCGGTGCACTCCCCGAGCTGTATGTACCCGTAGCCCGGCTCCGGCCGCGTGGGCTTCACGCCCATGGTGAGCAGACAGTCGTTGTCAGACACGAACTCCAGGCCGTCGAGCACGTTCTTGGCGAAGGCCTCATCGTCCTGCACCGTCTGGTCAGACGGCGTGAATATGATGCTGGCCTCGGGGTTGAGGTGCATGACACGGTGCGTGGCCCACGCCGCGCTCGGGGCCGTGTTGCGGTGTATAGGCTCCGCCATGATGTGGTCGGCGGCTACCTGCGGCAGCTGCTCCCGCACCAGGTCGAGATACAGTATGTTGGTGTTTACGAAGATGTTTTGCTCAGGCAGAATCCTCGCGAAGCGCTCATAGGTCTGCTGCAGCTGCGTCTGTCCGCTCCCGAAGAAGTCAATGAACTGCTTGGGGTAGTGCTCACGGCTCGCGGGCCAGAGCCGACGGCCTTTTCCTCCGGCCAGTATCACGCAGTAATAGTTGTTTATATCTTTCATTTCAGTCACCCTTTATTGATTGACACGAGCGGCGGCAGGGGCCGCTGCCATGCTTACCGGCAGCCTGTGCTACCGCTCACGAAATTACAAATAAAGAACGACAGGGCCAAGGTTTTAGTATAAAATTAAAAGCATTTTATCCTTATTGAACAATTATTAGGATTTACAGTGCAATGCTCCACGGCGCACCTGTATAAGCGCATAATCCCCTGCGGCAGTGCTTGCAGCCGCAGGGGATTATCGTGTATGGCCGCGCGGTGCGCAGCCACAGGTCAGCCGAAGGCCGTCAGAGCGGCAGCTTGTAGCCTATGGTGAGCTGGAACACGCTGTTCTTGGAGTCTACCTCTCCCATTGTCTCGCCGAGCACAGACACGTCCTTGGCCCAGTTGGTGAGGCCGAAGTTGTAGCGTCCGTCTATCACGAAGTTGCGGTACTCATACGAGAGGCCCACAGGTATGGAGAAGTCGAAGCTCTTCACGCCGTCGAGGTCGGCCGACGCGCTCACGCCACTGGCCTTGGCCGACAGCGAGCTGTTCACCTTGAAGCCGGGCTGTATGCCCACCTTCACGGCCAGGCCCTTCACCACATACACGTTGGCGAGGATGGGAATGTTCACATAGTCGAGCTTGAGAGTGGCTTTGCCCTCATCAGAAGATGCCTTCATGCCCTGCATGGAGTACATGGCACCGAACGAGATGCTCAGGAGGTCGGTGGCCTGGTACTCAAACTCCGCGCCCGCAGCGAGTCCGAAACGCGAGTCTCCGCCATCGGCATTGGTGAGCGTAGCGATGTTGAAACCTACCTTGGGCTGCACCGTGAGCGTACCCTTTGACTGCTGTGCGTAGGTGGCCACTGACGAGAGCAGCACCATCGCGATAAACAAGATTTTCTTCATAATTTATGTTTTAGGTGAAAAATATCATTATGATACACGCCGGCACGCATCTGCAAGAAGCTCCGCCGCTCGGCCACAGTGCATGCCGAAGGGCGCAGGAATAATGCAAGTGCGAGCTCAATGGAGCTTGCTCCGATTGCCGAGCCGCAGCTTATCTTTGGCAAAAGTAGCAATTATTGACGTAAGCACAAAGCATCCGTGGAAATTATTTTCCAATTTCACGCATCAGGCAGAATCCTCGGTTCTTGTCACGACTACCATTCCGCCTATTCACTCATCAGCCGCACGTACGTGCCGATGGCCTGTTCTATCTCGCTGACGTATATGTACTCGTCGGCGGAGTGCGACCGTGCCGACTGGCCGGGGCCGAGCTTCAGCGAGTCAAACGGCATGAGGGCCTGGTCGCTGAGGGTGGGCGACCCGAACGGTGTCATGCCCATGGCCACGCAGCGGCGCACCAACGGGTGGGCGGTGTCTATGCTCGACGAGTGCAGACGGAACGAGCGTGCCCGGCACTCGCTACGGCAGTGGCTGCTGATGATGCCGAACACCTCCTCGTTGGTGTACAGCTCGTTGGTGCGCACGTCAAGCACTATGCGACATTCGTCGGGCACCACGTTGTGCTGCGTGCCCGCATTGATGACCGTGGCCTGCATCCTCGTGGGGCCGAGGAAACTGCTCACGCGCTCAAACTCGTAGCCCCTTATCCAGCACAGGTCGTCGAGAGCGGCGTATATGGCGTTCACCCCCTCGCCACGTGCGGCGTGCCCGCTCTTGCCATGCGCCGTGATGTCCACCACCATGAGTCCCTTCTCCGCCACGGCCGGCTGCATGCCGGTAGGCTCTCCCACCACGGCCACGTCGATGTGCGGCAGCAGCGGCAGTGCACGGCTTATGCCGTCCTTGCCCGACACCTCCTCCTCGGCCGAGGCGAGGTACACGAGGTTGTAGGCCGTGCGGCCCGCACCGTCGCCGCTGTCGGCGGCGGTGAGTATGCGGAACGCCTGGAGCAGCGACACCAGTCCGCCGCCGCAGTCGTTGCTTCCCAGCCCGTAGAGCCGCCCGTCCTCCAAGTCGGGGCAGTACGGATTGCGCGTGTAGCTCGCCACAGGCTTCACTGTGTCGATGTGGGCGTTGAGCAACAGCGTGGGGCGCGAGCTGTCGTGGCACGGGCCCACGGCCCATACGTTGTTGGCCTCGCGGCGCGGGCTGAAGCCGCAGCGGCGCAGCTCGTCCTCCATGATGTCGGCGGCGCGGCCCTCGCTGCGGCTCACCGACGGTGTGGCTATGAGCCGCCGGAGCAGCTCCACGGCCTCATCAGTGTATTTGTGTGTATCCATATACGGTGTGTTAGCTTGTATGTTGCAAAATTAATATTATTTTATGTGTCGGCCGATGCCATGAGGTGAAAAAGTAGTAACTTTGCATAAGACAAGCTGCGGCTCGGCAATCGGAGCAAGCTCCATTGCACTCGCACTTGCATTGCCTTTGCACACGCTTAAAGCAATAATCGCATTTTTCTGACAATATAAACTGAGACATTATCGCTTTTTGTATGGACAACACCAAAAAGATGCCCCTCCGCAACTGGCTTCCCGTTGTGGGGCTGGCATGCTCTGCCTTCGTTTTCAACACGTCTGAGTTCGTGCCGATAGGACTCCTCAGCGACATAGGCGCCGACTTCGGCATGAGCACGGCCAGCACAGGCATGCTCATATCCGTGTACGCGTGGGTGGTGATGCTGCTGTCGCTGCCGCTCATGATACTGGTGTCGCGCATGGAGATGCGCCGTCTGATGCTCATGCTCGTGGCGCTGTTCGCCATGTGCCAGGTCATGTCGTACCTGTCAGGCAGCTACGCCATGCTCATGGCCTCGCGCATAGGCGTGGCATGCGCCCACTCCGTGTTCTGGTCGATAGTCACTCCCATGGCCGCACGCATGGTGCCGACGCGCCACCGCGCCCTCGCCCTGAGCATAGTGGCCACCGGCTCGTCCATAGCCATGGTGTTCGGCATGCCCGTAGGGCGCATGATAGGACTGGCGGTGGGCTGGCGCATGACGTTTCTGAGCATCGGCGTGGTGGCGGCCGTCATATTCGCGTACCTCATGCTCACGCTGCCCAAGCTGCCGAGCCGCGGCAAGTTCAGCGTGCGCAAGCTGCCGATGATGCTCCGCAGCCGCGCACTCAGCGGCATATACGTGCTCACTATATTCTTCGCCACGGCGTACTACACCACGTACAGCTACATAGAGCCGTTCCTGCTGCGCGTCACAGGGATGCCCGACACGCTCGTCACCACCACGCTCATGCTCTTCGGCGGCGCGGGCATAGTGGGCAGCATGGCCTTCTCGCGCTACTACAACGCCCACCGCTACACGTTCATGACGCTCTGCCTCACGCTGCTCACGCTCTGCTTAGGCTCCATACTGCCCACGGCCTTCAGCCAGGAGGCCACCATAGGCGTGCTGCTGGTGCTCGGCATGGCGGCCACGGCGTTCAACATAGCCATGCAGAGCGAGATAATAGCCATAGCCCCGGCCGAGGGCACATCGGTGGCCATGTCGATATTCTCGGGCATATTCAACTTCGGGATAGGCACGGGGGCCTTCATCGGCGGACGCGTGTGCTCGCTCTCGTCGGTGGAATGGGTGGGACTGGCCGGCGCCGCCATAGCCATAGCCGCGCTGGGCTACTGGCTCGCGCGGCTGCGCCACTACTTCCGCGCCTTCTACTCGGCACGAGGCTGACGCGCTGCGGCCGCCACTACGCCGCGACGACACACTCAGACAACCAAACAACACTCTCATCATGTCAACATCACACACCACAGGCCGCCGCCACTACTACCGCGACATCCTGTCTATAGGCATACCCATCATCATAGGACAGCTCGGCACGATAGTGCTTGGCTTCGCCGACACGCTGATGATAGGCCACTACGGCACAGCCGAGCTGGCCGCCGCCGGACTCGTCAACAACATATTCGCGCTGGTGCTCATATCGTACCTCGGGTTCTCATACGGACTCACGCCCATCGTGGGCCGCCTGTACGGCATGGGACACAAGCAGGAGATAGGGCCGAAACTGCGCAGCTCCATTGCCGCCAACATGATAGTGGGGGCCGCCATGGTGGCGCTGCTCACAGTGCTGTACTTCAACCTGCACCGCATAGGGCAGCCCGAGGAGCTGCTTCCGCTCATACGCCCCTACTTCATAGTGAACCTCCTGTCGGTGATATTCGTGGGAGTGTTCAACACCCTGAAGCAACTCTTCGACGGCATCACGCACACACGCGTCGCCATGTGGGTGATGGTGGGCGGCAACGTGGTAAACATATTCTTCAACTGGATGCTCATCTACGGCGTGGGCGTGTTCCCCGAGATGGGACTTCTCGGCGCGGGCGTGTCCACGCTCGGCTCGCGCGTGCTCATGGCGCTGGCCCTCGTGCTGGTGCTCGCGTGCGGCAAGCGGTACGCGCTGTACCGCGAGGCCCTGTCGCATGCCCGCATACTGCGTGCCGACATGGCCGAGATGTTCCGCATGGGCCTGCCGCTGGCGCTGCAGCTCGGCATGGAGTCGGCGGCATTCAGCCTCAGTTGCATCATGGTGGGGTGGCTCGGCACCATTCCCCTGGCCGCACACCAGGTCACCGTCACGGTGTCGCAGCTCTTCTACCTGGTGCTCTCGGGCATGGCCTCGGCCATGGCCATACGCGTGAGCCACTTCGTAGGCCTGGCCGACTGGGGTGCCGTGCGCACCAATGCCGCCGACGGCTTCCGCATAGTGCTGCTCATATCCATGAGCATGGCCGTGGTGGCACTCATCTTCCGCCACCACATAGGCATGCTGTTCACCGACAGCGGCGAGGTGTGCGGCATCGTGGGCACGCTCATCATAGCACTGGCCGTGTACCAGTTCGGCGACGGCCTGCAGTACACCTACGCCAACGCCCTGCGCGGCATAGCTTGTGTCAAGCCGCTGGTGCCCTACGCCTTCATTGCATACTTCGTGATAAACCTGCCGCTGGGCTATCTGCTCGGCTTCACGTTCGGCTTCGGCATATACGGCATCTGGACGGCGTTCCCGTTCGGACTGACCACTGCCGGGCTGCTCTTCCGCCGCCGGTTCCTCAAGGAGCTCGACCAGCTTGAGGCACGCGGCTGACCCTGCGGCATGAAGTTATCCACAGTATTTATCCACAGCCGAGCCCCATTTTCCACGCTTATGCACGCAGACTGTGGATAACTTCATAACCAATTATATAACAATATAGTACAGCCGTTGATAACATACAGTAAAGGCAGAGTTATCAACAGGTTATCCACACACTTATGAACAGGCTGCGCGGCACGCTCACGCAGACCGCTCCGCCACACGCTCATGGCCGACAAAGCCATGCTGCACGGCCGACATACCACACCGTACAGCCGACAAAGCCACACCGCACGGCCGCGTCACGAAGCCATACGGGCATACCCCGACCACAGCCTC
>JALFIM010000128.1 GCA_022775985.1 Prevotella sp. | reverse complement strand
ATTTCGACTTTTACCACAGGGTAAGTTTCGCCTTCAAATTCTACTGTCTCTGTAGTCTTGCATGTAGACTTTGTAAGGAACATATCGCCGTTGGACATATCCTTGAATACGACGGGGCGATAGTTTTCGGGATGAATACCTTTCTTCATTTTTGTTTGAAATTATTGTTGAATTTAAATATAATCGCTTTTGGACTGCAAAGTTACGCTTTTTCTGCGTTACCCGCAAGAAAATCAGCGAAATAATGATGATATTTCGCGCGTATAGAGGCGATTGTGTCTCCACAACTCAAAAAGTTGACTCACTGCGTCAACAATTCATTTTCTACATCATTTTGCATTTGCGAGAAGAACTTTCAGACTTCAAACGCAAGAGCCCTTCCTTTATTCATTTCATATATTCTATGAGAGTTTCGAGGTTGATAGACAGAGTAACTTGCGAGGAAAGATTGTTTCTTCTGATATATTTGATATGTAATTGTCGATTTTCAAGAAAGGCAAATAACAGCCATTCGGAGCTCTGATTATACTTTGTGGCACAACTAATATGGCTAGCCTGCGACAGCATGCCGTGGCGCGTGCATGGCGGCACGTGTGGGGCGTGCTTATGATACGTGCGGGCCGTGATGATGAGGCGCTTTGGGCATGACGGTGCATGGCATGGGCCGGGGCGGTTTGCGATTCGGCCCATTTCGCACTCCGAAACGGCCCATTTCGCAGTGTAAAACGGCCTGTTTTGGAGCGCGAAATGGGCCGTTTTGCAACGCGTTGTCTGCCAGTATGTTACGCGGTCGAATCCGAACCCTTAGTAAGAGGCGGTGCAGGCTATGCCCTCGGCGGCCACCCTGTCGCGTATGCTGTTGAGCTCTTCGTGCGTGGCCTTGAGCAGACCGTGGGCCGGAGTCTCGCGGTCTATGGTGTATATCATCACCTCCATGGGCCTGATGAGCTTCACGGCGTCGAGCCATGGCTGCACGAAGCCGTCGCCGGTGTTGTCTACGTCCTTGCCGCAGAAGGTGCCCTTCATGAACATGGTCTGTATGATGACGTGCCCGTTGAACGACCGCATGCCCTCTATTATGTCCGCCACGCTGTACCGTGGGCTCACGGGGCGGTCTACGGTGTGTATGTATGCCGTGTCTACGGTGTCGAGCTTGAGTATGTTGTTGTCCACGAGCATGAGCGCGTCGTGTACGTCCTGGCGGTGTATGAAGGTGGAGTTGCTGAGCACCGACACCTTGGCCTGCGGGAAGTACTTGTCGCGCAGTGCTATGGTGTCGGCTATGATGCCGGCGAAGTGGGGGTGCCCCGTGGGCTCGCCGTTGCCCGCGAAGGTCAGCACGTCGGGCCGCTCGCCGGCAGCCTGCATCTCGCGCAGCTTCTGCTCCAGGGCCTCCGCCACGGCGGCGCGGGTGGGGCGGGGGAGCGATGGGCGGTGGTCGGCGTTGAATCCGCACTCGCAGTATATGCAGTCGAAGGTGCATGACTTGCCGTCGGAGGGCTGGAGGTTGATGCCGAGCGACACTCCCAGGCGGCGGCTGTGTATGGGGCCGAAGATGGGTGATGGGTAGATTATTGTTGACATGATGGCTTGTTTTGTATAGCTTATGGCAGTGCCGCCGCTGCACCGGGGCGTGGGGGTGGCGGCGGCCTGATGCAAAATTAATAAAAATAAGCATACGGCCATGCCGCGAGGCCCGTTTTTCTTACGCTCGGAGGGGCTGCGGAGGCCGTGGCGGAGGGGACGCGCGGCAGCGGCTCACGATGGCTTGACTGCTGAAAGTCAATAATGAAGGGCAAATGGTGAAGAAAATATTTGCTTGTTATCGGAATCTGAATTAAAAGTAGTAACTTTGCACCCGTATTTTAAGGTAAACTATGCAAGACATTAGAAACATTGCGATTATTGCCCATGTAGACCATGGCAAGACAACACTTGTAGACAAGATGATGCTCGCAGGAAAGCTCTTCCGCGAAGGTCAGGATAACAGCGGGCAGGTGCTCGACTCAAATGATTTGGAGAAAGAACGTGGTATCACCATCCTTTCCAAGAACGTCTCCATCAACTGGAAGGGCGTAAAAATCAATATCATAGACACTCCGGGACACTCCGACTTCGGTGGCGAGGTGGAGCGCGTGCTCAATATGGCCGACGGCTGCATCCTGCTCGTCGACGCCTTCGAGGGCCCCATGCCGCAGACTCGCTTCGTGCTGCAGAAAGCCTTGCAGATAGGACTCAAGCCAATAGTAGTGGTCAACAAGGTGGATAAGCCAAACTGTCGCCCGGAGGAGGTGTACGAGATGGTGTTCGACCTCATGTTCTCGCTCAATGCCACCGAGGACCAGCTCGACTTCCCCGTGGTCTACGGCTCCGCCAAGAACGGATGGATGGCCGAGGACTGGAAGTCGCCCACCGACAACATAGACTATCTGCTCGACAAGATAGTGGAGGTGATACCTGCCCCGAAACAACTGGAGGGCACTCCGCAGCTCCTCATCACGTCACTCGACTACAGCAGCTACACAGGACGTATAGCCGTGGGACGCGTTCACCGCGGTACGCTGCGCGATGGGATGAATGTCACCATCTGCCACCGCGACGGCTCGCAGGAGAAAACGCGCATCAAGGAGCTGCATACGTTTGAGGGCATGGGCCATAAGAAAACCGACCATGTAGACAGCGGCGACATCTGCGCCGTGATAGGACTCGAGAACTTCGAGATAGGCGACACCATCTGCGACTTCGAGAACCCCGAGCCGCTGCCGCCCATCGCCATTGACGAGCCCACCATGAGCATGCTCTTCACCATCAACGACTCGCCGTTCTTCGGCAAGGAGGGCAAGTTCGTCACCAGCCGCCACATCAACGACCGCCTGCAGAAGGAGCTTGAGAAGAACCTCGCGCTCCGTGTGCGTCCCTTCGAGGACACCACCGACAAGTGGATAGTAAGCGGACGCGGCGTGCTTCACCTCTCGGTGCTCATCGAGACGATGCGCCGCGAGGGCTATGAGCTGCAGGTAGGTCAGCCGCAGGTTATATACAAGGAGATTGACGGCGTGAGGTGTGAGCCGATAGAGGAGCTCACCATCAACGTGCCCGAGGAGTTCGCAAGCAAGATGATAGACATGGTGACGCGCCGCAAGGGCGAGATGACATCCATGCAGAGCCTTGGCGACCGCGTGGATATAGAGTTTGACATACCGTCGCGCGGCATCATCGGCCTCCGCACCAACGTGCTCACGGCCAGTCAGGGTGAGGCCATCATGGCACACCGCTACAAGGAGTACCAGCCGTTCAAGGGCGAGATAACACGCCGTATGAACGGCTCCATGATAGCTATGGAGACAGGTACGGCCTATGCTTACTCTATTGACAAGCTGCAGGACCGTGGTAAGTTCTTCATCGACCCCGGAGAGGATGTATATGCGGGCCAGGTGGTAGGCGAGCACGTGCACGACAACGACCTCGTCATCAACGTCACCAAGGCCAAGCAGCTCACCAACGTGCGTGCGAGCGGCTCTGACGAGAAGGCACGCGTCATACCTAAGGTGGTCATGAGCCTTGAGGAGTGCCTCGAGTACATCAAGGAGGATGAGCTCGTGGAGGTCACTCCCAAGAGCATGCGTATGCGCAAGATAATCCTTGACCATCAGGAGCGCAAACGCGCCAATAAGGACTGACACCGCTGCGGGGGGCCTTGCTCAGCGTGAGGCACGCCGCTCGTGGAGCGTGACACGCGTCGGCAGATAGGCCGGGCGTGCCGCACCATATTGTCACAGTGCCCTCTGGGGCTACGCAGCATGACTAATGCATGGCTCGCGTGGCACCCAGAGGGCACACTGTCGTTTGTGAAATGTCTGTCGGAATTGATAGAGATGTCTGTCGGAGCGAACAGGAACATTTGCTTGGGTGTACAAAAATGTTTCCGGCCAGGCTCAACTCAAAGAAGCTGCTATCCCTACTTCAATCTTACCTTTAAATGCTTCTTGCTCAGAGTTGAATCCGCCTGAATCACTCAGACGGCGGCCGGAAACGGGGAAGTGCATGGCTATACGCCACATAGGGTGGCACATAACTGTCATGTCTGTGTATATGCGCGTGCTGTTTGCAGTGCTGACTTGGTGGCGTGACGGTGCGTAGCGTGCAGTCATGCCGCGCAAGACGGCGGAATATTATGTCCTGAATGTTTTGTTGTTTCTATGGCCTCGAACACGGGTTTGGTAATGTCGAAAGGCAAATTGTAGTAATTTGCTGCAAAAATAAGAAAAATAATGATAAGCGACAAGCATTTGGCAAGTTTTTTCATCATGTAGTGTCATAATGCCTATGTCACTGTGTTATAATGCCTGTGCCGACGTATGATAGTGTAAGTGTTGCTATATAATAATGTGATGGCTCCTGTATAATAAAGTAAGTGTTGGCGTGTAGTAGAGTAAGTGTTGCTATATAATAATGTAGGTATTGATTGATAGCGGTTCGTGACGTATGGCTATTACGTATAAGGCGTGCAGCGGAGCGGCTCGTTGGTCGCTTTCGCTGCACGCCTTATGGCTTCCGTCACGGCCCGTAGTGGGGCGCAGAGGAGTGTGCCGCGGCATGTATGGTGGTGTCAGATGGCGCGTACCTCGCTGAGGAGTGAGCTCCATTCGTCGGCAAGTACCGTCATGCGTGGCAGCACTATGTCCGCACCGCTTGACGCAAGGGTCTCATCGGGCAGCGGACCGCTGTTCACTGCCACCGTGAAGATGTCCGCAGCGGCACCGGCCTGTACGCCGAGTGGGGCGTTCTCCACCACGATGGCCTCCCACGGATGGGTACACCCGGTCTTAGCCATGCCCTTGAGGTACGGGTCGGGCTGCGGCTTTCCGCGCTTCACATCGTAGGCAGACACTATGTGGTCGGCATCTATGAAGTCGCCGAAGTCATCGACAAGCCGCCGCAGCAGGGGCCTCTGTCCGCTTCCTGTCACCACGCATATCCTCACGCCCGACTCCTTGATGCGTGACATGAGGTCAATTATGCCGGGCATGATGGGTGCCTTGGGCAGCAGTCCGAACAGGCGTGTCTTCTCGTCGTACATCTTCTGTGCCTCGTCCTCGCTTATCTCGCGGCCCTGTTGCTGCCGTACCATTATCTGTATGGTCTCCACGCCGCGCATTCCCTCGTAGGCATACGCGTCATCGGCGGTCATGTGTATGCCGAACTCGGCCATGGACTCCTGCCAGCACTGCGCGTGGTTGGGCATGGAGTCGTAGAGCACGCCGTCCATATCAAAAAGCACGGCTTTAGGCGTGAGACGCTCAAAGCCGTGCTTCTGGAGGTATTGTCTTATTGATAACTCAAACATCTGGGTATGATAGTGATGCCGTGGCTTGCCCGGCAGCTCCCTGCCGCTGTGGCGTGAGGAGGCTGCCGGGACATGCGCGGGCATTGGTTCGTTACTTCTCGTTGGCAAGACGTGCCTTGATGGCCTCGCTCTCGGCCTCATAGCCGGGCTTATTGAGCAGGGCAAACATGTTCTTCTTGTAAGCCTCCACACCGGGCTGGTTGAAGGCGTTTACCCCGAGTATGTTACCGCTGATGCCGCATGCCACCTCGAAGAAGTAGATGAGCTGTCCGATATAGTACTCGTTGAGTGCAGGAACAGACACGCGTATGTTGGGCACGCCGCCGTCTACGTGTGCGAGGCGGGTTCCGAGCTCTGCCATCTTGTTCACATCGTCCACGCGTTTGCCCGCAAGGAAGTTCAGACCGTCAAGGTTCTCCTCGTCGTTGGGGAAGAGCAGCGTCTTGTTAGGCTCCTCTATGCTCAGCACAGTCTCGAAGATGGTGCGCTCGCCCTCCTGAATCCACTGTCCCATGGAGTGCAGGTCGGTAGTGAAGTCGCATGATGCAGGGAAGATGCCTTTGCCCTCTTTGCCCTCGCTCTCGCCGTAGAGCTGCTTCCACCACTCGCTGAAGAAGTGGAGCTTCGGCTGGAAGTTGACCATAATCTCAATCTTCTTGCCGGCAGCGGCGTACAGGGCGTTGCGCACTACGGCATATACTGCTGCGGGGTTCTGCTCGAACGGCACGTCACAGGCGGTAGCTTTCTCCATGTCTGCGGCACCCTTCACGAGGTCGGCGATGTTGAATCCTGCCACGAGTATTGGCAGAAGGCCCACGGGAGTGAGTACGGAGAAGCGTCCGCCCACGTTGTCGGGTATCACGAAAGTCTCATAGCCCTCTATCGTAGCGGCGGCGCGTGCTGCGCCCTTGTGTGCGTCCGTAATGGCCACGATGACCTTCTTGGCCATCTCCTTGCCCCTCTGCTCCTCGCACTGCTTCTTGAGCAGACGGAAGGTGAGGGCCGTCTCGGTGGTCGTTCCCGACTTGGATATGTTGATTACACCGAACTTCTTGTCCTTCAGGTAGGCTGTAAGCTCGGCGAGGTAGTCCTCACCGATGTTGTTGCCGGCGAACAGTATTCTTGGATTCTTGCCATCAGCTACGAGCCAAGCGAATGAGTTGCTCATGGCCTCGATGACGGCGCGTGCTCCGAGATAGCTTCCGCCGATGCCGGCTACGACCACTACCTCGCAGTTCTCGCGCAGGGTGTCGGCCACTGTCTGGAGGTGCTGGAGATGCTCCTCTGTGATGGATGACGGGAGGTGGAGCCATCCGAGGAAGTCGTTACCAGGGCATGTGCCTTCTTCGAGAGCCTTGCGTGCTGCCACAGCCTTGGGCTCGTAGGCTTTCACCGTAGCCTCGTCGAGGAACGATACAGCCTTTGTGATGTCTAAACTGATACTTTTCATTGTTTTGATATGAATGTTTTAAAAACTTGCTTTGAATGTGTCGTAAACGTGTTGTTGGCGCTTATGGGGGCAGTTTGTGCCCATCGCGTAAGTGGTTTGTGCCCGCTGCGTAAGTGGTTTGTGCCCGCTGCGTAAGTGGCTTGTGCCCACTGCGTAAGTGGCTTGTGCCCATCGCGTGCCTCTATCTGAAGCTGTCGGTGAGGAGCTTTATCTCTATCTGCGGGCTGATGTGCTCGTATAGTATGTTGTACACGGCATCGAGTATGGGCATGTTGACGTGCAGGTGGCGGTTTGTCTCCTTCATGCACTTGGTGCCGAAGTATCCTTCGGCTATCATCTCCATCTCTATCTGTGCGCTCTTCACGCTGTACCCCTTGCCTATCATGGAGCCGAACGTGCGGTTGCGCGAGAACTTCGAGTAGCCGGTGACGAGCAGGTCGCCGAGATATACGGAGTCGTAGGCGTTGCGCTCGAGCGGACTTACCGTGTTGAGGAGGCGCGACATCTCCTGCACTGCGTTAGACATGAGCACTGCCTGGAAGTTGTCGCCGTAGTTGAGGCCGCTGCATATACCTGCGGCTATGGCATACACGTTCTTCAGCACGGAGGAGTACTCTATGCCTATGACATCGCTGCTGGTCTTGGTCTTGATGTAGCCCGAGGCCAGAATGTCGGCGAATGCCCGCGCCTTGTCGGTGTCTGAGCATCCCACGGTGAGGTAGGAGAGCCGCTCAAGGGCCACTTCCTCGGCGTGCGACGGGCCGCCTATACATGCGAGGTTGTCCATCGGCACGTCGTACACTTGATGGAAGTACTCCGAACAGGCCAGGTTCTCATCGGGGACGAGTCCCTTTATGGCCGTGACGATGAACTTGTCGCGCAGGCGTGTCTTCAGTTTTCTGAGGTGGTTCTTGAGGTATGGCGACGGTATCACGAACACAAGGGTGTCGTAGTTCTCCACGATGCGGTTGATGTCGTTGGAGAAGAATATCTCGTCGGTGTTGAAGTGTACGCTCGTGAGGTACGCCGGGTTGTGGCTGATGCGCCTGAACTCCTCTATACGGTCCTCACGGCGCATGTACCATCCTATATGGTGCGTGTGCCCGATGATTATCTTGGCAATGGCCGTAGCCCAACTGCCTCCACCTATGATAGCTGTCTTTCCGCAATCAAACATGCAGGATATTTTTAGGTGAGTGATGTCGCCATCACGCCGTTTGTAGTATTATTGTTCCCGGTGCGGCCACGGTGTGCCGTCACTATGGCCGTGACGCGGCGTGCGCCGTGGCCGCCCGGGCGTGTGTTATGGCTTGTCCGCTTACTTGGCGGCGCGGTCTATCCACTGCTGGAAGTCCTCCACCTTGGGGTTGTCGTAGCCCAGCTTGTACTTCTTGTTCACGCCGCAGACATCCATCTGCAGCTTCTGTGCCTTCACACCGGCTATGTCGCTCACGAGGTTGTAGCCGGCCTTGTTGAACACGGGCACCCACTGCTCGGGCACGCCCAGTGCCGTCCACTCTGCCACGGGGCTCTTGGGCATCTTCTTCTCAGGCCGCATCTGCGGGAAGAAGAGTACCTCCTGTATGGTGGTCTGGCCTGTCATGAGCATCACGAGGCGGTCTATGCCTATGCCAATGCCGCTTGTCGGCGGCATGCCGTACTGCAGAGCGCGGAGGAAGTCCTGGTCTATGATCATGGCCTCGTCGTCGCCCTTGTCGGCGAGACGCATCTGCTCCTTGAAGCGTTCCTCCTGGTCTATCGGGTCATTGAGCTCGGAGTAGGCGTTGGCCAGCTCCTTGCCGTTGACCATGAGTTCGAAACGCTCGGTCAGCCCGGGCTTTGAGCGGTGCATCTTGGTGAGCGGCGACATCTCCACGGGATAGTCTATGATGAACGTGGGCTGTATGAACGTGCCCTCGCAGAACTCACCGAATATCTCGTCTATGAGCTTACCCTTGCCGAAGCTCTCGTCTATGCCCTCCATCTTGAGCTCGTCTACGGCTATGTGGCGGATTTCCTCCTCGCTCTTTCCGTTGAGGTCGAAGCCGGTCTTTTCCTTGATTGCGTCGAGGATGGGGAGCCGGCGGTAGGGAGCCTTGAAGCTGACGATGTTGCCGTTGATCTCGCGCTCGGGCTTGCCGTTGACTGCTATGCACACGGCCTCGAGCAGTTTCTCGGTGAACTCCATCATCCAGTTGTAGTCCTTATACTGCACATACAGCTCCATGCAGGTGAACTCTGGGTTGTGGTTGCGGTCCATGCCCTCGTTGCGGAAGTTCTTGCCTATCTCGTACACGCCCTCGAAGCCGCCCACGATGAGACGCTTGAGGTACAGCTCCGTGGCTATGCGCATGTACATGTCTATGTTGAGTGCGTTGAAGTGCGTGATGAACGGGCGTGCCGACGCACCTCCTGCTATGGCCTGGAGCGTGGGTGTCTCCACCTCGGTGTAGCCGGCCTCGTCGAGTATGCGGCGTATGGTGCGCAGCACTGTGGCCCGCTGGAGGAACGTGTCCTTCACTCCGTCGTTGACGATGAGGTCTACGTAGCGCTGGCGGTAACGCAGCTCGGGGTCGTCGAACTTGTCGTATGCCACTCCGTCCTTGTACTTCACGATGGGCAGTGGCTTGAGGCTCTTCGACAGGAGGGTCAGGCTCTTGGCGTGTACCGATATCTCTCCGGTCTGGGTCCTGAACACGAAGCCCGTCACTCCTATGAAGTCGCCGATGTCAAGCAGACGCTTGAACACCTTGTTGTAGAGGTCTTTGTTCTCGTCGGGACATATATCGTCGCGTGTGATGTACACCTGTATTCTGCCTTTAGAGTCCTGCAGCTCCACGAAGCTGGCCTTGCCCATGACGCGTCGGCTCATCATACGGCCGGCGATGCACACGGTGCGCTCCTCGCCATCGGTGAAGTTGGTCTTTATCTCATCCGAGAATGCGTTGGTGGGATACTCTGCCGCGGGGTAGGGGTCGATGCCCATGTCGCGCAGCTCCTGCAGACTCTGTCGTCTGACAATCTCTTGTTCGCTTAGCTCTAAAACGTTCATGTAATAATGTTGTAATTGTCTGTATTTGCTTGCAAATTTACTAATTATTTCTGAAAGAGCGTTTGTTTTACCATTTAAATAATATAAAGAGGTGTCGGCGGCCATGGCATGGCGTGTCGGCGCGTGCTGACGGCAGTGTGTGAAAAGCAAGCGAGGACTTGTCGGGGAGCGGCATCCCCGGCAAGTCCTCGCTTGCGCTATGTGGCGTATGGGTGCGTGCGCGGGCCTACACCTGCGGCACGTCCTCGAGGTTGCGTGCTATCTCGGCATCGCTCACGGCATAGTTCTGTAGGTCGCCGTTGAGATAGCTGTCGTAGGCCGTCATGTCTATGAGGCCGTGACCGGACAGACAGAAGAGTATGGACTTCTTCTTTCCCTCCAGCTTGCACTTCTTGGCCTCGCGTATGGTGGCTGCTATGGCGTGGCAGCTCTCGGGTGCTGGTATGATGCCCTCGGTGCGTGCGAAGAGCAGTCCGGCCTCGAAGCTCTCGAGCTGCGGTATGTCTACGCCGTGCATCATCTTGTCCTTGATGAGCTGAGACACTATCATGCCCGCGCCATGGTAGCGCAGTCCGCCGGCATGTATGTTGGCTGGCTTGAAGTCGTGGCCTAAGGTGTACATGGGAAGCAGCGGCGTGTAGCCGGCCTCGTCGCCGAAGTCGTACTCAAACTTGCCGCGCGTCAGCTTCGGACAGCTCTCGGGCTCGGCGGCTATAAACTCCGTGTGCTTGCCATCGAGGATGTTGTGGCGCATGAACGGGAAGGCTATGCCGCCGAAGTTGCTGCCGCCTCCGAAGCATGCTATCACCTGGTCGGGGTACTCGTCGGCCATGGCCATCTGCTTCTCTGCCTCCAGACCTATGATGGTCTGGTGCAGGGCCACGTGGTTGAGCACCGAGCCGAGGGTGTACTTGCAGTGCGGTGTGGTGGTGGCGAGCTCCACGGCCTCCGATATGGCGGTGCCGAGTGAGCCCTGATGGTTGGGGTCGCGCGTTATGATGTCCTTGCCGGCGCGTGTAGACATCGACGGCGATGCCGTGACCTCCGCGCCGAACGTGCGCATGATGCTGCTGCGGTAGGGCTTCTGCCGCATGGATATCTTCACCTGATACACCGCTGCCGACAGCCCGTACACGCTTGCCGCGTAGCTGAGGGCGGCTCCCCACTGCCCGGCCCCGGTCTCGGTGGTCACGTTGGTGGTGCCCTCCTGCTTGCAGTAGTAGCACTGCGGCAGGGCAGAGTTTATCTTATGCGAGCCCAGCGGGTTCACGCTCTCGTTCTTGAAGTATATGTGTGCCGGCGTGTCGAGGGCCTTCTCCAGTGCGTAGGCGCGTACCAACGGGGTGGAGCGGTAGTAGTGGTACTTGTCCTGCACCTCCTCGGGTATGTCTATCCATGCGTGCTCGGCGTCGAGCTCCTGCCTTGAGCACTCCTCGCTGAATATGTGCGAGAGGTCCTCGGGGCTCAGCGGCTGCCTGGTGGCGGGGTTGAGGGGAGGCAAAGGCTTGTTGGGCATGTCGGCCTGTATGTTGTACCACTGTGTGGGTATGTCATTCTCATCGAGTAAGAAACGCTTGTGCTTGTTCATAATAGTGTGTCTTTGTTGATTGTTCGTGAATACAAAGGTAAGACAAAATTTCGTTTTGACAAAACAATATGCCATTATTTTGATTTCTGCAAGCAAAAGAGCCGCAAAAACGTCAAATCATAATCCGCGATGATATTTTACGAGTCATTTGTCAGAGTAGACTCGGTGACGGACAGTAAAATATACGACCGCGTAACATATTGGTGCACAGCGCGTTGCAAAACGGCCCATTCCGTACTGCGAAATGGGCCGTTTCAGGCTGCGAAATGGGCCGAATCGGAGTGCGAAATGGGCCGTTTCGCAATGGCGTTTGGCAAGATGGTCAATTTAGTATGGTATGTCTGCCCGAGCCTACGGTCAGTACGAGGAAGCGGCCGTCGCGCCGTCCGCGCACGGCATGGCCGTCGAGGCTCACACGCCGCGCGTCTGTCTTGACCCACACCTCGGCCGAAGTGTTGGCCGGGATGTGTACCGTCATGCTGCCGTGCGATATGTCGAGGCCCACATCGCCGCGTATGGTGGGCACCGTGACGGATGCCTCCTCCAGCGAAGCCGTCTGCGGCTTGATGCGTATGCGTGCGAATCCGGGCTCCAGCGGTTCTATGCCCATCAGCTTGCGCACTATGATGTTGGCGGCGGCCGCGCCCCATGCGTGGTTCCAGTCTTGGTTGGGCTTGTATATGTTGTCCCACGCCTCGGTGGTGATGGTGGAGCCTATGCGCAGCATGTTCCACCAGCTGCGCCGCCCCGTGGAGCACAGCAGGGCCAGTGCCGCGCCGTCCTCGCCCGCGTCGTAGAGCGCGTCGAGCAGGAATTGCGCCCCGTACACGCTGCATCCCATGCCACGGCTCTTCACGAAGTCGGCCACGCGCTGGCGGTCGGCGGCACGTGGCACGCCGAAGCACAGCGCGAACATGTTGCCGTGCAGCGATGAGTGGCGGGTGCCTATGCCGTCGGTGTAGAGCCCTGTGGACGGGTCGGTGAGCAACGTGTTCATGGCCTGGCGCGTGGCCCGGGCCATGTCGGCGTACTGCCGCTCGTCGTCGGCATGGCCGAGCACTCTGGCTATGCGCGACATCAGCGTGAGTGCCTCGTAGTGGTAGGCGTTGACCACGGTGTTGTACTTCGTGAACACGAATCCGTCGGCCTCACCGTCGGCCTCCTTCTCCACACCCTTGGCCCCCGTTTGCGGCCAGTCTACTATGTCGCGTATGCCCTTGCCACGGAAGTGTATGGAGCTGAGCAGACTGTCGGTGATGCCGCCGCCGCGCGTGGTGATGAGGGCGTTGTCGTGGCGCAGTGGGCAGAGCGTCTTGGCCTTGAGGTCGGCGTATGTGGCGGCGAGCAGCCTGTCGTCGCCCGTGTACATGTAGTCGTTCCATGCCATTATCACCGATTGCAGAATCCACTCGGTGGGCCATGTGGGGTTGTATATGAGGTGCCGCACGCTGCGGCGTGCTATGCTGAAGGCGTTGTCTACCGCGTAGTGGCTCAACTGGTTGATTATGGCGTCGGCCTCGTATGGTATGCGCTCCCTGTCGCCATCGACATATATGCCCGCGAACGACAGGGCCTTCATGGAGTGGCTGCACAGTTGCCACACGCTGTTGAGCACGCTGTCTGACGAGGTGAACGAGGCCGCGCGGTCGTCGAAGGGGTACTGCGCTGTGTGACGCGTCACCGCCGCCACGACAACGGGCCGCGTGCCGCCGCCGGCCTGTGCCGTCTGTGCCGCCGCCTCTATCTCGCAGTAGCGCATGGGTGTGACCTCGCCTGTGTGCTGCGGCATGAGTATGGGCGACACGCCGCTCTCGTTGAGGTGCGGCGAGGTGTTGCGGCTGTCTGGATTGATGCGAAGGCGGTAGGTGTGCGTGCCGCGCATGAGCGGCAGCACATAGCGTGAGTAGCGCTGTGAGCCTTCGGGGCGGCGGTTGACGCGTCCGTCGCGGCACTGCTCACCGAGGTGTATGGTGAGGGTGTCGGTACACGTAGGCGCGTCTACGGTGAGCGATAGCTGCGCGAAGGCATCGCGGCCGAAGTCGTACATCAGCGCCGCGCCCTGCAAGGTATGGCCGTCGCTGATGAGCGGTGCGTGGGCATTGGCAGACTGTATGGCCGATACGGCCGTGGGCTGCTCGTCGGTTTTCTCTATGGGGTAGTGGCTGATGTCGGCATCGAGGGTGCCGGCCGTGCGGAAGGCACGCACGGCAGAGTAGCCGCCAGTGCGTCCGTAGCTGTCGCGGAGACGCACGCGCCAGTAGTAGGTGGCAGCTGGCCGCAGCCACACGGGTATGGCTACGCTCTGGCTGTCAGACTCCACCGCGCCGCTGTCCCATACGTCGGCCTTGCCCTCGGAGAGCCGTTCTACGGCCGTGGCCACCAGTATGCGGTATGCCGTCTGGCGCGTACACGGCCTGTCGGATGCCATGACCCATCCCAACGTGGGGTGGCTGCTGCATATCATGGCCGTCTGGCAGTGGGGGTTGCTGCTGTCTGTGGTGGCGAGTGTAGCCGTGGAGGGATAGCCGTCGAGCCATACGCGGTCGGTATGCTCTATCATGTCGGTGGTGAGACGCGTGGCCTGTTGCGCCATGGCGGTGGCGGCAGACATCATGGCGATGCCCACAAGCAGTGTGCTGAGTAGTGTGTGGTGTGTGTTCATAGTCGTAGAATGATGGTGTGACAGGGCATACCCATGCCCCAATGACTGCAAAGTTAATAAGTTTTGGGCGTAATAGCGTCATGCGCGCAGTCTTTTTGCAGCACTGAAGGGCTGTGCCGTGCCACGGCAATGGCATGTGGCGGCACCTAAAAGTGGCCGAAATGTTTTGCGGCATGAGTGGAAATGGCTACTTTTGCAGCTTCAACAAGCAGCATATCCTATGATAATAATTATTACGGTATTGGCGTACTTCGCGGTGCTGGTGGCCTTCAGCCGCCTCACGGCACGCCGCTCAGACAATGAGACGTTCTTTCGTGGCAACAGGCAGTCGCCGTGGTACATGGTGGCATTCGGCATGGTGGGCGCGTCAATATCTGGCATCACCTTCGTGTCGGTGCCCGGCATGGTGCTCACCACCGACATGACGTACTTGCAGACGTGTCTCGGATTCATAGTGGGCTACTTCGTGGTGGCGCTGGTGCTGCTGCCCGTGTACTACCGTCTCAACCTCACCACCATATACTCGTACCTCGGCGACAGGCTCGGGCGGCGCAGCTACCTCACGGGGGCGGCTTTCTTCCTGCTCTCTAAGCTTACTGGCTCGGCGGTGAGGTTCTACGTGGTGTGCATGATATTGCAGAGATTCGTGCTCGATGCCGTGGGAGTGCCGTTCCAGCTCACCGTGGTGGTGATGGTGGCGCTTATATGGCTGTACACGCGCCGTGGCGGCATCAAGACGCTGGTGTGGACGGACACGTTCCAGACCACGTGTATGTTTGCCGCGCTGCTGCTTATTATATATAATGTGACTGCCAGCCTCGGCCTGTCCCTCGGCGATGCCGTGGGCAAGGTGTGGGCTGACAGTCACAGCAGGGTGTTCGTGTTTGACGACTGGGTGAGCCGTCAGAACTTCTGGAAACAGTTTCTGAGCGGCGTGTTCATAGTGATAGTGATGACGGGCCTCGACCAGGACATGATGCAGAAGAACCTCACCTGCCGGTCGTTGCGCGAGGCACAGAAGGACATGTGTACCTATGGCTTCGCCTTCGTGCCCGCCAACTTCCTGTTTCTCATGCTCGGCGTGCTGCTCACGTGGCTCGCGGCGAGCCGTGGCGTGGCCCTGCCCGCCACGGGCGATGAGCTGCTGCCGATGTTCGCTGCCACAGGGTCGCTCGGCACGGCGGTGGTGGTGCTCTTCACCATAGGCGTGGTGGCATCCTCGTTCTCCAGTGCCGACTCGTCGCTCACGGCCCTCACCACCAGCTTCTGCGTGGATATCTGCTCACGGCGCGGCGACGAGCGTCTGCGCCGCCGCGCCCACCTCGCCATAGCAGTGGCGTTTGCCGCCTTCATACTGGTCTTTCGCGAGGTGGGCAGCACGAGCGTCATAGATGCCATATACGTGCTGTGCTCCTACACCTACGGCCCGCTGCTCGGGCTGTTCGGCTACGGTCTGCTCACGCGCCGTCCCGTGGCCGACAGGCTCGTGCCGCTCATAGCCGTGGCCTCGCCGCTGCTGTGCTTCGCCCTCGACACGGTGGTGAGCAGGCTCACGGGCTATAAGTTCGGCTATGAGCTGCTCATGCTCAACGGGCTCCTGACGTTCGCAGGGCTGTGGGTGAGCGGCCGGTGGGCATATAAACGCAAAGACTGAGGATGAGGGCACGCCTGTCGCGTACACGTCATCCCCAGTCTTTGCTGTGTGTGGGGTAGTGGTGGTGTGGAGTGTGGCCTACTGGTTGAGGAAACGCTCCGCCTCCAGCGCCGCCTTGCAGCCGCTGCCGGCCGCCACTATGGCCTGGCGGTAGGTGGGGTCGGCGCAGTCGCCGGCCGCGAACACGCCCGGCACGTTGGTGCATGGCGATGCCCCGCGTGTGATGATGTAGCCCGTGTCGTCGCGCTCTATCCATTTGGCGAACACGTCGGTGTTGGGCTTGTGGCCTATGGCCAGGAAGAAGCCGTCTATCGGCAGGTCGTAGGTAGTCTCGTCGGCCTCGCCCTTGCGCCTCACGAGGTGTGCGCCCGCGAGCTTGTCATCGCCGTATAGGCCGATGGTGTTGTGCTCGTAGAGTATCTCTATCTTCGGATTCTCCTCCACGCGACGGCGCATCACGTCGGAGGCGCGGAGGTACGGCTTGCGCACTATCATGTACACCTTGGCGCACAGGCCGGCGAGGTATGTGGCCTCCTCGCACGCGGTGTCGCCGCCGCCCACTACGGCAACGGTTTTCTTGCGGTAGAAGAATCCGTCGCAGGTGGCGCACGCGCTCACGCCACGGCCGTTGTACTTGCGCTCGTCGTCGAGCCCGAGATACTTGGCAGAGGCACCGGTGGCTATGATTACTGTGTCGGCAGTGATGTGCCCATCCTCCGTGGTGATGGTGTATGGGCGGCTTGAGAAGTCTACGTCGGTGACCATTCCGCCGCGTATGTCGCAGCCGAACTTCGATGCCTGCTCCTGGAGGTCCATCATCATCTGGTTGCCGTCAACGCCCTCTGGATAGCCGGGGAAGTTCTCCACGGTGGTGGTCTGCGTGAGCTGTCCGCCCATCTGCATGCCGCAGTAGAGCACGGGGCTGAGGTTGGCGCGTCCGGCGTATATGGCTGCCGTGTACCCGGCGGGGCCGCTGCCTATGATGAGGCATTTGGTGTGTGTGCTGTTGTCCATGATGGTGTGTCTGTGTGGGGGTTAGAGGAGTGATTCTATGTCCTTGGCTATGGCATCGAGGCTGGCGGTGGGCTCGTAGCGTGCCACCACTATGCCGAGCTTGTTGACGAGGAACTTGGTGAAGTTCCACTTTATGTCGGGCTTCTGCTTGTAGTCGGGGTCGTCCTTCGACAGTATGCCGTCGAGCACGGGCGTGAGCTCATGGCCCTCATCCCAGCCGGCAAATCCCTTCTGCTGCTGGAGGAAGAGAAACAGCGGGTCGGCGCCGGGGCCGTTGACCTTCACCTTCTTGAAGCGCGGAAACTCCGTGCCGTAGTTGAGCTTGCAGAACTGGTGTATGGACTCATCGGTGCCGGAAGCCTGCTGGCCGAACTGGTTGCATGGGAAGTCGAGTATCTCGAAACCTTTGGAATGGTAAGTCTCGTAGAGCTTCTCAAGCTCTTCATACTGTGGGGTGAAGCCGCACTTGGTGGCGGTGTTGACGATGAGCAGCACCTCGTTGGCGTATTCCTTCAGCGATACTGCGCTGCCTTTTCGGTCCTTGACCGAAAAATCGAAAACCGTTTTCATTTTCTCTTCTTGATGTTTATATGTTTGTTTCTTAGATATTCGTGTTACAAAATTCGGCAAAATTCGTGACATACGCAAGCAAATAGCGCATAATGTTTGTCTCGCGTGCTGTGCCGTGGGCGTTTTATGCGGACAGATGCACGGCCTGTGTCAGGCGTTGTCTATGCTGCGGAGCAGGCTCACGGCCTCGCCCACGCTCGTGACGTCGGCTATGGTCATGGCACGCTTGCCGCCCGTCTCCTTCAGGTTGCAGCGCCGTGGGTTGCGGCCGATGTACTGTATTACCTTGTCGAAGGCCGCGCTCTTGTAGTAGGGGCTGGCGGTGTTGCTTACAAACTGCATCTGCATACGCCCCTTCTTGAGTATGAGCTTCTCGCAGCCGAGGTGCTTGCCAAGCCGCCGTAGCGGCACCACCTGCAGCAGCTCCTCGCCCTCGCGCGGCACGGTGCCGAAGCGGTCGGCGAGGCGTTGGCGGTAGGTCTCGAGGTCGCGGTCGTCGCTTATGTTGTCGAGCTCGCGGTAGAGGAGCATGCGCTCGCTGCTTCCGGGTACGTAGGTGTCGGGGAAGTACATCTCGAGGTCGCTCTCTACGGCGCAGTCCTCCACGAAGTCGTCGCCAGAGAACTGCCGACCCTCGTCCATCTGCTCCTCGTACATGTCGGCGAACTCGTCGTTCTTGAGCTCGGTGACGGCCTGGCTGAGTATCTTCTGGTACGTCTCGTAGCCCAGGTCCTCCATGAATCCGCTCTGCTCCGCGCCCAGCAGGTTGCCGGCTCCGCGTATGTCGAGGTCTTGCATGGCGAGGTTGAATCCGCTGCCGAGCTCGGAGAATGTCTCCAGTGCCTCCAGCCGGCGGCGTGCGTCGGCCGACAGCAGGGCCTTGGGAGGCGACAGCAGGTAGCAGAACGCCTTGCGGTTGCTGCGCCCCACACGTCCGCGCATCTGGTGAAGGTCTGACAGGCCGAACTTGTGCGCGTCGTTTATGATTATGGTGTTGGCGTTGGAGATGTCAATGCCGTTCTCCACTATCGTGGTGGAGATGAGCACGTCGTAGTCGTAGTTCATGAATCCTACGAGTATCTTCTCCAGTTCCTCGGGGTTCATCTGCCCGTGCCCTATGGCGATGCGTGCGTCGGGGACGTACTTGCGTATGATGCGGGCCACCTCCTCAAGGTTGCTTATGCGGCTGCACACGATGTATGTCTGTCCGTTGCGGCTCATCTCGAAGCCCACGGCATCGGCTATGGCCTCGCCGCTGAACGTCTCGAGCGTGGTCATTATGGGGTAGCGGTTTGGTGGCGGTGTGCGCATGATGCTCATGTCGCGTGCCCCCATGAGCGAGAACTGCAGGGTGCGCGGTATGGGCGTGGCCGACATGGTGAGCGTATCGACGTTGGTCTTGAGCTTGCGCAGCTTCTCCTTGGTGGAGACACCGAACTTCTGCTCCTCGTCTATGATGAGCAGTCCGAGGTCTTTCCACACCACCGACTTGCCTATGAGCTTGTGGGTGCCTACGAGTATGTCCACCTTGCCGTCCTTGAGGTCTTGCAATACCTGCCTGGTCTGCTTGGCGGTGCGTGCACGCGACAGGTAGTCTACGCGCACGGGGAAGTCCTTCAGCCGCTTGCTGAACGTCTGGTAGTGTTGGTAGGCGAGCACGGTGGTGGGCACGAGCACCGCCACCTGCTTGGAGTCGCACGCCGCCTTGAAGGCCGCGCGTATGGCCACCTCGGTCTTGCCGAACCCCACGTCGCCGCACACGAGGCGGTCCATGGGCTTGGCCTGCTCCATGTCGGCCTTCACGTCCTGTGTGGCCTTGAGCTGGTCGGGGGTGTCCTCGTAGAGGAAGCTCGCCTCCAGCTCATGCTGCATGAAGGTGTCGCCGCTGAAGGCAAAGCCCTTCTCGTGCCGCCGCTTGGCATAGAGGCGGATGAGGTCGCGGGCGATGTCCTTGATTTTCTTCTTGGCCTTCTCCTTCAGACGCTCCCAAGCTCCCGTGCCGAGAGTGCTCAGGCGTGGGGGCTCGCCAGTGGAGCTGCTGCGGTACTTGCTTATCTTGTAGAGCGAGTGTATGCTCACGTCCACGATGTCGCCATGCTGGTATATTATGCGTATGACCTCCTGGTAGGAGTTGCCGGCAGGGACGCGCACCAGGCCTCCGAACTTACCTATGCCGAAGTCTACGTGTACGATGAAGTCGCCTGGCTCCATCTCCTGCAGCTCCTTCATGGTGAGTGCCATCTTGCCGGCCCGTGCGGTGTCGCTGCGCAGGCTGTACTTGTGGAAACGGTCGAATATCTGGTGGTCGGTGAAGAGGCAGATGCGCAGCGTGTTGTCGGCGAATCCGTCGTGAAACGTGTGGTCTATGGGGGTGAAGGGGAGATCCTCGCCCTTGGTTTTCACCTCATCGGAGTCGAAGATGTCGCGCAGACGGCGTGTCTGCTTCTCGCTATCGGCGAGGATGTAGAGCTTGTAGCCCATCAGCACGTAGTCGGCCAGTGAGCGGGTGAGCAACTCGAAGTTTTTGTGGAAGAGCGGTTGGGGAGTAATCTCGAACCGTATCGTGGCCTTGGGCGTGCCGGATGGCTGGTGGCCGAAGTCTATGCGGCGGAAGGCGGCGATGCCTTCCTTGAACGTCTGGCCGCTGACGAGCTGGCTCTCTTTCCTCAACGACTGCATGATGTCTTTCTGCTGCATCTCGGTGGCACCCTCCATGCGCTCGGCTATGGCCTGTTGTGAGAAGCCGTCGTCGTAGATGCGGGCCACGGCATCGGCCGCGTACACTATGTCCTTGGCCACAATGATGCAGTCGGATGGCAGAAACTCGGTGAGAGGCATCTTCTCCTCGGTCATGGCCGAGAGCTCGGGTACTATCTCTACCGACTCCTTGCGCTCCTTGGACAGCTGGTCCTGTACCTCGAAGGTGCGTATGGTATCTATCTCATCGCCGAAGAAGTCGATACGGTATGGCAGTTCCGAACTGAAGGAATATACGTCGAGTATGCTGCCGCGCACGGCAAACTGCCCCGGCTCGTACACGTAGTCTACCTGTGAGAAGCCGAAGTCGCGCAGCGTTTTCTCCGTGCGTACGATGTCTACGGTCTGGCCTACGCCCAGTGTCAGGGTGCGCTCGTCGAGCCTCTGCTTCGATACCACGAGCTCACTCATGGCCTCGGGCGACGTGACCACATACAATGGGTGTGATGCACGCTGCTGTTGCTGCGACAGACGGCTGAGCACTTCGGTGCGCAGTATCTCGTTGGCAGGGTCGCGTTGTCCGTATTTCACGGCGCGGCGGTACGACGACGGGAAGAACAGCACGTCGTCTGTGCCCATAATCTGCGTGAGGTCGTGGTAGAAGTAGCCCGCCTCGTCGGCATCCTGCAGTATGAACACCATGCAGTATGAGTCGTGCCGGGCCAGTGATGCAAACAGCAGCGGCGCGGCCGACGACAGAAGTCCTTGCAAGAATATGGTGTTCGCGGACTTGTCTTTCAGCACCTTGGTGAGGGCTACGCACTGCGGCAGCTTGCCGTATATATCTGTCAATTTCTGTATTTCCATTGTCGTCGTCGCAGGACAGAGCAGATACGTCGGCATGGTGGCACTCTGTTGAGCAGATGATATGGCCCTTGCCGATGATGTATGTCCTGTATTTTGCAAAATTACAATATTTTATTGAGAAAACGGATTATTTCATGCCATAACGTTGCCGTACCCGTAGCGCATGCTGCCGCGCTGTGTTTCGCTGAAAACCTACACATGTCTGGCCGCATGAATGGGAGCACTCCCGCCCCTGATTTGCCGTGAAAGATGTGACAGTAGTATGCGGAGCGGCATCTGTATGAGCGCAAAACGGGCATAATGATATATGTATGCATGAAAAATAAAATAAAATATTGTGGTATTCAAATTATTTGACGATATTTGCATAAGATATGCTGCGGCTCGGCAATCGGAGCAAGCTCCATTGCGCTCGCACTTGCATTATCCTTATAGAGGATAAGTTGCACTCGGTAATTTGAAAGCGAGTTTTCATTGCCCTCGTTTGCATTATCCTTGCATCGGATAAACTGCGGCTCGGCAATCGGTGTCGTGCATCACATGCATATATAATAATAGGTATAGGAAAATTACAAACTAAAATAAACAATAAGGAAACAATGAAAAAGATGTTCTTTGTTTACGCCCTGCTTCTCATGTTCTCGTGTGGAAGTTTCGCACAGAGGAAGTTCTCTGTCTATGGCGTAGCTTTCTACAATCAGGAGAATCTCTTCGACACATGTCATGATGCTGGCAAGAACGAT
Organism: Prevotella sp.; assembly: GCA_022775985.1. GTDB lineage: Bacteria > Bacteroidota > Bacteroidia > Bacteroidales > Bacteroidaceae > Prevotella. The sequence goes on along the minus strand of JALFIM010000128.1, from coordinate 9,513 downwards.
GTGGAATTCCTGCCCAACGGCTCCTATCGGTGGAACGGACTGAAGTACACGCACAAGCTGCGCAACATGGCAAAGGCCATTGCCGACATCGGCACCGACGTGCTGCCGGGTGTGGGATGTGCCGTTGTGGGACTGAGCGAGGTGGAGAACTCAAAGGTGCTCGACGCTCTCGTGGCACAGGCTCCGCTGGCAGCGCGTGGATATAAGTACGTGCATATAGAGGGCCCCGACATCCGTGGTGTGGACTGCGCCATGCTCTACAATCCTAAGCTCTTCACCGTGCGCGACTGCAAACTCGTGCCTTATGTACCAGAGGAAGCTAAGGACTCCAACTTCATTACGCGTGGTTTCCTCACCGTCAGCGGCACTCTCGCAGGTGAGCATGTAACTGTGGTGGTGTGCCACTGGCCGAGCCGTGCACGCTCGTCTTACTACCGTGAGATGGCCGGTCGGCAGGTGAAGGCCCTCAAGGACTCATTGCTCCGCGATGACCCTAAGTGTAAGGTCATGGTCATGGGCGATATGAATGACGACCCCACCGACAAGAGCCTGTGCGAGAGTCTGTCTGCAAAGCCCGACATCGACAAGGTGGGCAGCACCGACATGTACAACCCTTGGTACAACATCCTCGCCAAGGAGGGCCGTGGCACATTGGCTTACGGTGGCTCATGGAATCTGTTTGACCAGATATTGATGACTCCCAACATGCTGTGCAAGAACGGGAAAAAGGACTACTCCACGCTGAAGTTCTGGAAAAATCAGATATTCGTGCGCCCGTATCTCATACAGACCGACGGCAAGTACAAGGGCAACCCGAAGCGTACCACATCGGGAGGCATCTGGCTTGACGGGTATTCCGACCACTTGCCAGTAGTGGCATATCTCGTCAAGGAGCAGAAATGAGCCGCATGAGCGATGCCGTGGAGGCGTGTCCAGTGGAGCGTCATCCCTTTGAGCCGTTCCTGCCGGATGGATGCAGGCTGCTGATGCTCGGCAGTTTCCCTCCGGCAGAGAAACGCTGGTCTATGCGCTTCTACTACCCCAACTTCACCAACGACATGTGGAGGATATTCGGACTGTGCTTCTACAACGACGCACAGCACTTCGTTGACATGCCGCTGAGGACTTTCCGTCTCGATGCCATCACGGAACTGTTGCACCGCAAGGGCATAGGCATGTACGACACGGCCTGTGCCGTGCGGCGGCTGCGCAATACCGCCAGCGACAAAGACCTTGAGGTGGTGGAGCCCACAGACCTAAAGGCCATGCTCGACAGCATTCCGTGCTGCCAGGCCGTGGTCACTACGGGGCAGAAAGCCACCGATGTCATGTGCCAGTGCTTCGGCATCAGCGTGCAGCCTAAGGTCGGAGGGTGCGTGGAGTTCTGCCATGATGGGCGGCATCTGCGCCTCTACCGCATGCCGAGCAGCTCACGGGCTTACCCGTTGAGGCTCGAGGCCAAGGCCGCCTACTATAAACCTATGTTCGACGCGGAGACATGCTGACGCACGCTTGCGGCATGACACGTCGGCCTAAGCGGCATGACACGTCGGCTTAAGCAGCATGACACATCGGCATTAAACACGTATATAAACATTTCAGACCTGTTATTTATTATGGATAAGACTACTATTATAGGCATAGCCGGGGGTACGGGCTCCGGCAAGACCACCGTGGTGAAGAAGATAGTTGAGGCCCTGCCGCCGCATCATGTGGCCGTGGTGCCGCTCGACTCTTACTACAATGACACCTCGCACATGACCGACGAGGAACGCCACGCCATAAACTTCGACCACCCTGACGCTTTCGACTGGAAACTGCTCATAAAGCATATCAACGCGTTGCGCAATGGTGAGGCCGTCAATCAGCCCACATACTCATATCTGCTGTGCAACCGTCTGCCCGAGACCATACGCGTGGAGCCGAAACCTGTCATCATCGTCGAGGGCATCATGACGCTGCTCAACAAGAAACTGCGTGATATGATGGATCTCAAGATATTCGTAGACTGCGACTCTGACGAGCGGCTCATCCGCAACATACAGCGCGACACCATCGACCGCGGACGCACCGTGTCAATGGTGGTAGACCGCTACCTGGAGGTGCTCAAGCCCATGCACGAGCAGTTTATTGAGCCTACGAAACGCTACGCCGACCTCATCATCCCACAAGGCGGCGAGAACATCAAGGGCATAAGCATCCTCTGCAAGTACATCGAGGGCATAGTGCCGAAGGAATAGGTACGCACCGCCTGTCAACAAATACGCATACTATACAGGCAAATACGCTCACCCATACAAGTGAGCGCATCCCCCATCCTCATAAGCACGCTGGCAACTCAGTGGCTATGTGACATTGTCGTCAGTGACAGATGCCTCATGCCTGTAGAGTCGCCAGCGTGCTTTTTCGTGTTATGGTAACTGTTCCCTTAGTGTCGGTGATGGTTGGTATTGACGGGTTTATAGTCAAACAGAATAGGTTTGAGAAAATAAGGTCTTATGTTTGATGCGTAAAGGACGTGTCCTTTCCCATTTCTTTTTTGACTATAAATGTATTTCAAATAAATAATGAGTCTCTGTTAGGGTTCTCAGACTTTTCTATATATAGTTTCCACAACAAGTCATTAAAGTACTTTTCAATAGCTTGGTTATAATATTCGGGATGTCCATCAACAGGAAATTTAATGTCATCCTCAATTCTATCAGAAAAAGAATAAACGATTTCCTGGCCTATTCCAAACACATATTTATAACTAAGCCAAATAAAAAGGATATACGAAGGTGTCAATATAATGTCATAAAACAATCCTATTTTCTTCATAAAATCATTATAATATCCTATGAATTCCAAAAAAAATAGTAGAGTCAATACAGCCACAACACAGAGTGCCACTGTTCTCCAATGACTTATTGTTATATGTTTGTTTTCAAAATGTTCTCTGGCCTTTTCTATTTGAGACCTATATTTATAAATATCATCTTTTGTTATGCCATAATCAGAGAACTTTAGATAATTCTCTTCATGATTAGCACTTACAAAACTTAAATCTGTTTTGTAATAATCGAACTGTCTATACTCCAATTTCATATAATAAGCCTTATATTTTAGTCCATACGTGGGTCAAATAGTCTCATTAAATTACCAGACAAAGCTAAATCCACGACTATAATTCCTAATATAGCTGTAATAATGCCAACAAACAAATCTGCCAATAAATTCTTCTTAATCCTCAAATATTTAATTATGCTGTCAATGCATAAAATTGACATAACGAATGAAAGCAAAATAAACAATAGGCCCAAAAATGCTTCTACAATAAAAGAGAACCAATCAATTCCTTCCCATGTTGCATACATCCATACATAACGTCCATACACAATCAAATCAAACACACAAACCGTAACGACGTGTGTTCGCCTTACACCATTCAGAGTATCGTTTGTCATATTTTGCTATAATAAATATTCTCCAACTCCTGGTCTGCGATGTAGTCGTACACGGGGTCGTCCCACGGTACTGAGTGCTCCTGCACAAGTTTCAGAAGCTCTGACTTCTCTCCTTCTTTCTGTTCCATATCCGATAGATTGTTATATGTCATGGTGCGGCGCACCTGATGTTTGGTATAATATATGGTTGCAAAGATATGAAAAGAAGAAATACCAAACAAGTTCATAATGGTTCATACTGAAAAATGGTGCGGTATGCGTGGGGAATCCTTTGCCCTGCCGCTGAAATGTGCGGCAGGGCAAAGGCTGTCAGTCGCCGACTATACGCAAGGTCTTGAATCCGAACCTCGGCATGTTCAGGCGGAAGGCTGTCGTGCCGTGCTGTCTGGTGCATGCTATGTCGCGCGACTTGTTGCCGAGCAAGTCTACTTCCTCTACGCTCCTTGCCGCGAGGTGCAGCTTCACGGTGCGCTCATCGTCGGAGCCGCTGGCGTTGTATAGGCGCAGCAACATGCTGCCGTCGGGAGCTATGGTGGCGGAACTGAGCTGGTAGCCCGATGCCTCGGGCAGGGTGATGAGGCTTGCCGACGACGGGGTGGGGTTGTCGGCGGCGTGAGTGTCACGGACGATGGCCGTGGTGAGCGGCATGCTCCACTGCTGACTTATGTCGGCGATGCCGGCTTCATGCCATGCGCCACGGTGTGGCATGAGGGCGAAGTGCTGGAGAAGCGGACTGCGTATGGGGTAGCCGCGCCACCATAGCCCGGGGCCAGAGTATTGCAGCGTGAGCCGCAGCAGACCGGCCTCGTCGGCCGAGTACGACGTGGTGCGGTCGGAGAGCAGGGCCAGCGAGCGGCACTTGCGGCCGCTACTGCTGACGGTCTCGCTCACGTCCAGCCAGTTGAGCACCACGTTGTGCTTTATGCTGTCCCAGCGGTGATAGTAGGTGTCGGCGAGACGGCTGCGGCATACGTCAAACGGTGCGTCCTTGTACAGCTCGGGCTGCTGCATGCCGGTGGGTATCATGTAGCTCAGCATGTAGCGCGTGTCGTACCATGGTGCCAATCTGTTGCCCTTCTCGCTGCGGCGCGGGTCGCCTATGCGCGTGTCCTTGTCCCACGATATCTCAAGATTGATGTCTATCAGCGGTGAGCCCTCACGCAGCGTCAGTGTCTGGGCGTACGGCACATCGGCAATCCATCCCCTCACCACCACGCGCTTCAGCAGGCTGTTGTCGGCCACTACCTCGGCCGTGGCCTCACGCTCTGTGGAGGAGCGGAATCCGCCCCTGTCGGCGAAGTAGCCGTACAGCTCGCCCGGTTTCAGTGCCGCGCCACGGAGGGTGTGGCCAACTGACGGGGCCACGGGCTGGCGTATGGGTACGTATTCCGCGCCGTCGCGGAGCGTGCGTATGGAGGTCATCACTCCTCCGTGTGCGAGGTCGAGCTCTACGCGCACGCATGAGTTGCTCAGCACGCACACGCCTCGGCTCGTCTTTATGCCGTGCGTGGACTTCGCCGCCTTGCCCTTCGCGCCCATGTCTATGCGATAGGTGGCGTAGCCGTACGATGGCACAGAGGCGAGGAAATACAGGCGGCCGTCCATGATGAAGTGCTCCACGGCCTTGCCGCGCGAGTCTGTTATGCAGAATTTCTGCCCCTGAGCCAGTGCGGGCGGCTCTATGGCGGCGAGCTCGGTACGTGCCTGTGCCGTGGGGTTGTACACACGTATGGCGGTGCCGCCTGTCGCAGCGGCGGTGGTGGGCGGTGTGGCCTGACATGCCGCCGCCGTCCACAGGGCCACGTTGTCGGCCCACGTGCCGTTGGCGTTCAGCCTGTTGTAGGGCACTATCCAGCAGTCGTGGTGCTGCGCCAGCATCAGTTGCCGCCAAGCCTCGGTGAGGCGTGCCGAGGGGTACTCCTCGCCGCCGAACATGTGGCGCAGTGAGTATATGTTCTCGGCCGCTATGAGGCGACACTCGGCCTCGCGCACCTGCCGTGCCAGCGTAGACAGCACCTGCGAGCCCCACATCAGCCCGGGCCTAACGTCCTCTTGCGTGAAGTGGTAGTCGGTGATGGCCGTATGGTCGGCTATGCTGTCTATGTAGTCGGTCCAGCGCACGTATTCCGACCGCGCGTTGCGGCCCAGCCATGGGCCGTTGGTCCACCCCGCGTCCTGGTAGCACATGCCCACGGGGTGGGCTATGCCGTAGTCGCGGCACGCCTTCAGGTACTGCGGAGAGTTGTTCCATGCCGTGGTCTGCCACGTGGAGTTGTCGGCAAGCTGCTCACAGGCGTAGCGCGGCACCGACACCATGCGTGTGCCGTCGGGGCTCGTCCACGCCACCAACTCACCGCCGAACGCCGCCGTGTAGCCGCTCCAGCAGGTGTCTGGACACTTCAGCACGGCGTGGCGGAAGCCCGTCTGCGTGAGCACCTGTGGCAGACAACTGGTGAAGCACGGCTCCTCGGTGCTGTATGTGCTGATGAGCATGCGCGGGAAGTGGCTCCGCACCTTGGCCATGCCGTACACCATCTGGCGTATGATGCTCTCGCCCTCTATGTTGTAGAGGTAGGGCTGTGCGTACGTGGGGTTGGTGTACTCCATCTGCCGCCCCTCCGTCATGCGGCGGAACTCGCGGTAGGCTTCGGGCGTGCGTGCCTTCACGGTGTCCCACGTCTCGGGCTCTATCTCCAGTCCTATGTGCCATGAGGGGTTGCTCCTCAGTTGGTCTGTGATGAACTGTGTGTAGGTGTCGATGGGGTAGTGGCCGTACACGCCGCCGTGGTAGCCGTCGGCGAAATACGATTTTTGCGCGTGTGCCGCGAGTGTCAGCAGCAGTGCTGCCGACAGTGCTTGTGTCTTTAGGCTCATGTTCGTGCAGTGGTGTGAGTGTGATGGTGTGTGGGGCGTGGCGTGTGGGTTGGCTTCAGCTCTCGGCGCGGTCGTCAGACGGCTTGCTGTCAGCGGATTTGCCTGTGGCCTGTCGGCGTGCGCCCCTCATGATGTTGCGGCGCAGGCGGCTCAGTTTCAAGGCGTTGATGATGTCTGCCACCCCGTACACCACCATGCACCAGCCTATGATGAGCAGCGGTGCGCTCGCTATGGCTGTGGGGTAGACTATGCTTAGCAGGGCCACGAGCAGTATGAGCGAGGGCATCACCCAGAAGTATATGCCCACGCGGGCGTAGCGGCTCACCGCCGCCAGACTCACGAACTGGTTGATGGCTCCGAGTATGAGTATGGCCGACAGTATGTACATGAGCCACGCTATGAACGTGGTGGGCATGAGCGCCAGTATGATGCCGAGTATCAGGCTGCCTATGCCCACGATGGGCACCGTGGGCTTCAGCCCCGTGAGCTGACGGCCGTCGGCGTCGAACACCTCGGGCATGTCGGCGCGGCTGCGTGCGCTGAGGTAGGTGGCCACCGACACCACTCCTGAGAGGAAGAACAGTATGCCTATGGCTATCGTTATCCACTCCACTGTCTGCTCGCGGTACTTTATGAGCAGCACTCCTATCACTACCGCGCATACCGCGCGGAATGCCGAACTTTGCATTATTTTCATATCGTAAGTGTATTTAATAATTTTATGAGTAAGTATTCAGAATTAATCGTATATTAAAGTACCCTCCTCGTTTCTCCGGTGCTTGACAGGGAAATGCCCTCGGCCTTGGCACGGAGCCACCTGCGCACGGGCACATCGTAGAAGCGCATGCATATCCATGCCAGCACCACACTGGCGGCTATCACGCACAGGGCCACGGGCCACGTCTCGGCGAAGGTGTACTGGCGCGTCTTGATGAGCCACATGTAGAAGGCGTACATCAGCGGATAGTGTACTATGTAGAGCGGATAGGATATGTCGCCGAGGAAGCGGCACACCGACGTGCTCATGCGGTCGGTGGTCTTGCCAGACGCGGCGGCCCACACTATCAGCGGAAACACGCCCACGATGCACACCGTCTCGAATATTCCGTTCACGCACAGTGCACCGTCGCTCTCTATGAACGGTACGTGAAACAGCACGAGCAGCACTGCGGCGCACCACCAGAAGGCTCCGCGCACGTGCTTCGGACGGAACACCCGCGATATGAGCATGCCGGCCGTGAACGGGCAGAGCATGCGCAGCGTGCCTCCGAGCACGTTCATGGTGTCGGCAGTCCAGCCCACTCCTATGCTGCTGTAGCCCGACTGGTCGGTGACGGCAAACCATGCCAGGCAGCAGCTCATCAGCACCGACAGCACTGTCAGGCCACGGGTGGACAGGCGGCGGATGAAGATGGCGTAGAGTATGTTGCCGATGTACTCGAAGAACAGCGACCAGCACGGGCCGTTGAGCGGAAACATCTCGCCGTTGCCGCGCACCTCACGCGGCATGCCGGGCAGGGCAGGGAACATCAGACAGCCGCAGAGCAGCGCCAGCAGCGTCATGCCTATGGTGGAGTGGGTGCCGTCCCACCGCTCGAGACCTGTGAGGGCGAAAGATATGGTGCCTATCAACGCGCCCATGATGACCATGGGGTGCAGACGTATGAGGCGGCGGACGAAAAACTTTCCGGTGTTTAGCGACTTGCCCCAGCGGTCGTCATAGGCGTAGCCTATCACGAAGCCGGAGAGCACGAAGAAGAAGTCTACGGCCAGATAGCCGTGGTTGATGAAGTCTATCGTGGGCTTGCCGCCGGCAAACTGGTAGCCTTCGAAGATGTGATACCATACTACGAGGAGTGCGGCCACGCCGCGCAGACCGTCGAGCAGGGCGTAATGTGGTTTGGTATCGTTGATTGTTGATGTAGTCATGTCGTGTGTATCGTTGTGTTCTCTTATCGTAGGTCGTGGGGCTATGTGTCACCGCCGTTTGCTGTCGGGCACCGTGCTTATATATAATAATGTGTAGCTGCCCGTGCCGTGGTGGCTGCGCATGCTGTCATGCCGACTTGCTGTGCGCGTGTTCTTGTGGCGTAGCATGGCATGCTGCGTGTGGATTGTGACGCAGAGACAAAGGTAATCATATTTTTTGATAGTAGACGTTAGCTTGTGGTATAAATTGTCTGTCGCTCGGCTTTTGGAGGTATTGGCACCATTGCTATGGTCAGCCGTATGCCCTTTTCTTATGATTAGAATTATTGATAGATGCCGCTGTGGTAGACGTTATTTATCACCGCTTGTAATATGCTGATACACAATATATTGCAAAATAGCCCATTTCTTCCTCTAAAACGGCCCATTTCACCCTCTAAAACGGCCCATTTCATCGTGCGAAATGGCCCGTTTTGCAACGCGAAATAGCCCGTTTCGCAAATCGGTTCTTGTCGCACCATTTTCTTGTGCGGCCAGCTCTTGGTGTCTTGTAAGCCTTTCCTCTGCTGATGAGTGATATTGTCCATGCAACATACCTGCCCATTAAGCCTAATCAGCCCATTATGCCCAATCAGCCCATAAAGCCCCTCCGTCATGCCCCGTCCCCTCTCCCGTCCCATGCCCCGCACCGTGCCGCACGCCCTCACGCACGCGTAAATAAAACTATGTGTCCGCGCACAAATCGCCCGTCTAAATATAAACAAGTGTTAAATAATAGTCTTTCCGCATAACTTTTCCCCGCAAAGTCTTGCGGGTTACCATAAAAAGCCATACCTTTGCATCCGCTTTCAAGAACGAACGCCACCTGATTAAGCATCGGTTTAAGGCGGTAAGTCGCTGGGAGCGAAAAGGGAAAGAGTTCTTTGAACAAGATTACATAAGACAGAGAAGTAGTACAAGAAGCGGATGGGGAGACCCATCCGGGTAGAGAGAACGAACCGACAATTCCAGTCTCTCCCTCGGGAGCGGCTGAAGAAGTGAAGGGTGCTTTTAGACTACGATGAAGGATATTCATCCTGTACAGAGACAAACGCTTCCCTCGTACATTATATATATAGTGTGCTTCAGGGAGTAAAGATACTTTACAATGGAGAGTTTGATCCTGGCTCAGGATGAACGCTAGCTACAGGCTTAACACATGCAAGTCGAGGGGCAGCATGCTGGTAGCTTGCTACCAGTGATGGCGACCGGCGCACGGGTGAGT
>JALFIM010000102.1 GCA_022775985.1 Prevotella sp. | reverse complement strand
CCACTCCGTCTCCAGTTTCTCTATGGCAAGCCCCTTGAACAGGTCTTTCCTGCCCTCGAAGTAGCTCTTGAACGTGGACGTGAGCAGCGACTTGCCGAAGCGGCGCGGACGGCTGAGGAAGAAATACTTGCCGGCATTGGCCATGCGGAACACGTACTCCGTCTTGTCTACGTAGAGCATGTTCTTACGGACAATCTCCTCGAATGTCTGTATTCCTATGGGATAGAGTCTCTGTGCTGCCATATCGTGATGTATTTGGTTTATGCAAAGTTACGAATAAATAAGTAGACAATCAAAATTATTTTTATGCAAAGAATTGTAGTAGAAGGCTTTAATATAAATTAATTCTGGACGCCCACTTATCTTACCATATATTTCTCTTGCTGCCTGACTAAACTCCTTACCCTCATTTTCAGCCTTCCACAGAGCGGTATTTCCGTTTCTACCGGCTTCACTTCAGACTGAAGCCACTGGGCGAGAGGAAGTGCAGCGGTGCTCCTGTCACGGGATGGTGCAGGCTTATCTCTGCGGCATGGAGCATCATGCGGCCAGCCTGTGAGGTGCGGCCGTAGAGCGGATCACCCACGATAGGTGCGCTAAGACCGAGCCTATGGGCGCAGTGCAAGCGCAACTGGTGCGTGCGGCCGGTGCGTGGCCACAGGCTCACGAGGGTGTGATGCCCGTCGGTGGCTGTGATGCTGAAGTCGGTGAGCGACGGCTTGCCGTGGTCGAAATCGACACACTGGCGCGGACGGTCGGTGATGTCTGCCGACAGGGGCAGTGATATAGTGCCGCTGCGGCGGTCGGATGACACCGTGAGCCACTGCCTGTCATCGGTGCCATCATGCTTTGTGGGCGTGCCGTCGGCCAATGCTGGCGTGCCATCGAGCACGGCCTCGTAGCGTTTGGTGACTGTGCGTTTGGCGAACTGCTCCTGAAGCAGCCGCAGCACCCGCTCATTGCGTGCCACTATCATCAGTCCGCTGGTGTCCATGTCGAGGCGGTGGGCGGCACGCATGAATACCGTGGAGTCATCATTCGTGGCCAAATGCTGTGCGCCGTGACCGTCCGCCACGCGCTGACGCAGCACCTCCTCCACGCTCATAGGGGCCGCGGAGCCGTCTGAAGCCCTGCGTCCAGGCACCGAGAGCATGCCCGAAGGCTTGTCCACCACTATCATATACTCGTCCTCATACACCGTCTCGAGCCTCTTGGTAGCACGGTCTGCGGCCAGAGGGTCGGGCTCTACGTCGAGTCCGCGCAGCATGTGCGTGAGTATGGGCAGGCACTTGGAGCGGCACGCAGGGTAGTAGCTCAGGTGGTGGCGCACCTCATGGCGCGGCGACTCTCCCCACCAGAACTCCGCCATGCACACTGGGCGCAGACCGTGACGGTAGGCATACTGCAACAGCTTGGGGGCACAGCAGTCACCGGCCCCGGCCGGGGGAGCGGCATGCACGGTGTGGGCGAAGATGTCCGTGAGGTCGCGCTCCTCGCCAAGGGCGTTGAGCATGCGGTACTGTCCGAACAGCCACCGCTGCAGGTCATCGCTCATCTGGCGGCGACAGCGGCGCAGACTGTCAAGGCGTGATGTGTAGACAGAGGCCAGCCGGCTGTCGAAGTCGGCGAGCCGCTGCTCCATGTCATGCCGTCGGCGGCGCAGCTCGGCCTTCATGTACTGGCTCTCACGCGTCATGGCGGCGAGCTCCTCATCCGATATCGCGGCACCGCTCTCGCGGCGGCTGTGGCGGCGCATCTTCGCGGCGGCGGCCTCCTGACGCAGGGCCTCTATGTCGGCGGCGGCCTTGGAGGCATACTCCTGCCGCGTCATCATGAGCTTTATGTACATGGGGTCGGACTCTATGCCGCGTATCTCGCGGTTAACGGCACTTATCTCGCGCTCCGTCTGCTTGAAGTGTCCGTCCACCTGCTGCGCGTCATACACCGGCGGCACGAAGTAAGACCAGTCGTTGCGGCCGGCCAGAAGGCCCGAGTAGGCGGCGAGGAAAGCCAGTGTGGGTTGGCCGTCAGGGCTGTGGAGGCCGTCAGTCTGCACCACCAGCACGCCGAACATCTTGCCGCAGCCGTGCTCATGGAGCATGACTCCCGACTCAGTGATGTATGCCTGCAGCTCACGGGCGGCGGCTACGGCCAGCGGATGCGGCTCATAGCAGAACGGATATGTAAAGAGGCGTGGCACGGGAGCGCACGCCTCAAGCGGATGTATGGTCATAATGTGTGTCTGTGAAATATGAGTATGCCGTGCTCCATGGCGCGGCACGTGCCGTCAGAGCAGCCTGCGCGACATGTACCTCACAGGGTACCATGCCGCGGCCCAGCCCACGGCCATGACCGTAAGGAATACTATGAGCACGTCGGAGTAGTGTACGCTCACAGGGTAGGAGTCTACGACGAACGTGCCGCTGCTCCCTCCCATCGACACGAATCCGTACTCCTGCTGCAGCCAGCAGAGCAGCAGCCCGAGCAGTATGCCCACCACGGCCCCCACGGCCGATATGAGCCGTCCCTCGATGAGGAACACACGGGCCACCATCTTGTCCGTGGCACCGAGGTTGCGGAGCGTCTGCACGTCACGCCGCTTGTCTATGATGAGCATCGACAGCGACCCTATGATGTTGAAGCACGCCACCACGAGTATGAACGACAGGAAGATATATGCCAGCACCTTCTCTATCTGCATGATGCGGAAGGTGTCGGCCTGTTGCTCATAGCGGTCGAGCACGTTGAAGCGTCCGCCGCACACGGCACGCATCTGCTGCTTCACGTCCTCCACGTCGGAGCCGCGCTTGAGCCTTATCTTGAGCGAGCTCACCATGCCCTGCATGTCGAATATGCGGCGTGCGAAGCCTATGGACGTGATGATGTAGTCCTTGTCGTACTTGGCCTGGCTCACGTTGAACACCACGCCTGGCGAGAGCAGCGAGTCGCACACGAACCCGTCAGTCGGTGCCTCCATGTCGGTGAGCTGTCCCTGCCGCCGTGGGGCGTATATGGCGAGGTATCCCGGCCACTCGGCTCCCAGCCCGAGGGTCTGCGCGAGGCGTATGCCCGGCACGCCGTACTGCAGGTTGGCGGCATGCAGCGAGAACGAGCCCTGCCCGTAGAGTATGGAGCCTATGCGCGTGAGCTGCTCGAAGTTGTCGTCCACGCCCATGACATGCACCATGGCCTGATGCCCGGCATACACGGCCAGAGCCTGGTCCTTGACGCACTCCGTGGCCACCTCCACCTGCGGGAACTGCTTGATGCGCGTGAGCACGGGGTCGTCGGCGGCCGCCGACTTGCCCTTGACGGGCACCACCTCGAGCTGTGGGTCGAAGGAGGTGAAGAACGATGCCACGAGGTCATGGAACCCATTGAACACGCTCAGCACTATGACCATGGCCATGGTGGCCACGGCCACGCCGGTCATGGAGATGGCCGATATCACGTTTATGGCGTTGGTGCTCTTCTTGGAGAACAGGTAGCGGCGTGCTATGAATAACGGCAGCGTCATTGCTTCAGCAGTGAGTCGATGTGCTCGATGTAGTCGAGCGAGTCGTCAATGAAGAACCTGAGCTCGGGTATGATGCGCAACTGGTTGTGTACGCGCTTGCCCAGGTCGTAGCGTATGGTCTTCTCGCTGGCGTTGATGTTGCGCATTATCTCGTCGGCGCGTTCGGAGGGGAACACGCTCAGGTATGACGTGCAGATGCTTAGGTCTGGCGACACGCGGCACTTGGTCACGCTCACCATCACGCCGTGCATCATGCGGGTCTGCGACTGGAATATGAGGCTCAGCTCTTTCTGGAGCAGACGCGCGATGCGGTTTTGTCTTGTTTCTTGCATAATGAGTAGTTTTATATATGTGTACTTGTATTCGTAGCGTGCGCTACTTCCACCGCCACAGCTTCACGAGCACGTGCCCCACGGGCGACACCACCCGCGTGATGCTGTTGAAGTGTATGTTCTTGCCCACCACCGTGAGCAGCACGGCGGCGAGTATGAGCACTATGCCTATGACGAGCCGCGCTGTGACGAGCTCGCCGAACAGCGCCACGCTGATGACCACCGCCGTGACGGGCTCCAGCGCACCCATGATGGCCGTGGGCGTGGAGCCCACGTCATGCACGGCTATGACCATGAGCAGCAGCGACAGCACCGTGGGCACCACCGCGAGCAGCAGGGCCAGTCCCCACTGCCGTGGTGTATGCAGCAGCTGCAGGTGGTTGGCAGGGTCGGTGAACGACATGGCCACGGCCACGGCCACGGCGAACGTCAGCACGTACATCGTCATCTTGACCGATGACATGCGCAGCGGCGACTTGTTCACTATGATGATGTACAGCGCGTACGTGAGCGACGACACCATGACGAGGCTCACGCCCGCGCCGCTGAGCGGCTTGCCCCCGTCGCCCTTGTAGAGCAGGGCCACGCCCGTGAGGGCGAGGGCTATGGCCAGGACCGTGGAGCGCGTGACCCTCTCCTTGAAGAACACGGCCATCATCACGGCCACCATCACGGGGTAGACGAAGAGCAGCGTGGAGGCCACTCCCGCCCCCATGAACAGGAAACTCATGAAGAGCGACAGCGATGACGCGGCGAAGAGCACGCCCAACAGGGCCATGATGGCCAGGTCGCGGCGCGACACGGCCAGCGGCTTGCGCCTCACGGCCATGACCACGGCGAGCACCGCCACGGCTATGGCGTAGCGGTAGAAGAGCACCGAGCATGTGTTTATGCCTTCGGCGTAGAGCGGCAGCGCTCCCAGCGGGTTGGCTCCATAGAACATGGCGGCGGCCACGCCGCATATCGTACCTCTTGTCTTAGGGCTCATACAGTATGTATTTGTGCGCGTGCGGACGGCGGTGGCCGGGCAGCACGGCGTTAGGGGCTACAAAATTATACAAAAACGGCGAGACTGCCAAGCCCTCGGGCCAACATTCCGCGACACGCGTCACACGGCCGCACCGGCTGCGGTGCCGCCGCGTCAGTAGGTGAACGAGCTGCCGCCGAGGAACTCGCGCAGCAGCGACGTGGGCGGCAGCTTGTCGTAGTCTACCTCGGCGAAGTAGTGCAGGAACTTCCTCAGGCGGTACGCCTCGGCATACTCGGGGCAGTTCTCCGGCACCTCCTCAAGCACGGGCAGGGCCTGCTTGCGTATCACGGCCAGCTCGTATATCATGGCCGTGTTGAACATCACGTCGGCGTTCTCCTGATAGGGGAATATCCACTTGTTCTCACCGGCCCGCACGCTGGGCCACCGCCTTATGGTGTCCTGCGCCGAGCAGCCACGGTACTTGTAGTCGCGTATGATGCGGCGGAGCAGGCGGTTGTCGGTGGTGGGGATGTAGTTGTGCGTGTCGAGGAGTATGGTGGTGAGCGCGGAGGCGTACACGCGGAACTTCTGGCTGTCGGGTATCTGCGCCGTGAGCTCGGGGTTGAGGGCGTGTATGCCCTCCACCACCAGCACGTCGTGCTCGCCGAGGCGCAGGTGGTGGCCGCTCGGCTCGCTGCGCCCTGCCGTGAAGTTGTACTTAGGGAGCTCCACCTCCTCGCCTCGGAACAGGGCCGCGAGCTGGCTGTTGAGCAACGGCAGGTTGAGAGCGTGCAGACTCTCGAAGTCGTATTCCCCGTCGGCGTCGAGCGGAGTCTTTTCGCGGTCTACGAAGTAGTCGTCGAGCGAGATGGGCACGGGCTTTATGCCGCACGTGAGGAGCTGCACGCTGAGCCGCTTGCACGTGGTGGTCTTGCCACTCGACGACGGTCCGGCTATGAGCACCATGCGCACGTCCTTGCGCTCGGCTATCATCTCGGCGATGTGCGCTATCTTCTTCTCCTGCAACGCCTCGGCCACGTTGATTATGTCGTTGGCGTGGCCCTGGCGCACGGCCGTGTTGAACGTGCCCACGGTGCCCATGCCCAGCAGGTTCTGCCACTCGTGGTGCTCCTTGAATATCTCGAACATCTTGTCCTGCCGCGTCATGGGGCCGAGGCGCGAGGGGTCGTCGCGGTCGGGTATGCGCAGGAGCAGCCCGTCGTAGTAGCGCTCCAGCCCGAAGAGGTAGAGCTGCGAGGTGTTGGTGAGCAGCGTGCCGTAGTAGTAGTCCACGTACCCTCCTATATCATAATAGGTGGTGTAGAGGCGGCCGGTGGTGCGCAGGAGCGTCACCTTGGAGTGCGTGCCGAGCTTCTCGAACATCTGCTCCACCTCCTCCGTGGGTGCCTCGTGGCGCGTGATGGGCATGGCCGCGTCGATGATCTGCTGCATGCGTCGGCGCAGCGCGGCGCACACCTCGTCGGTGACGGGGCAGCCTATGTGCATGTCGCAGTAGTAGCCGCCCGACACGGGTATGTCTATGACCACCGACCCGTCGGGGTAGAGGTCATGCACGGCCTTGCACAGCACGAAGAAGAGGGTGCGGGTGTAGGCACGCGAGCCCGACGACGACGTCATGCCCATGAACTCCACGTCCTTGTTGTGGTACAGGCGGAAGTGCATGCCCTCCACCTTGTTGTTGACCTTGGCGCTGATGGGGCCGTAGGGTATATCGATATTTAATTTGCCGAAAACGTCAGAAAGTGTGCTTCCGATTTCTACGTTCAGAGTTTTTTTATTATTTTTGCAGCGTATTTGTAGCATCTGTTTCATTCTGGTTACACTTCTATAGATTAGACCCTTAGTGCAACAAAGATACAGTGATTTTTCGACACGTGGCTCACTTTACTGAACAAATTAAATAAAAATATGTCGATTTGGATAATTTTTAAGATTATCGGCTCCCTCGCTCTGCTCATCTATGGCATGAAGGTCATGAGCGAAGCCCTGCAGAAGATGGCCGGCTCGCAGCTGCGCCACATCCTTGGAGCCATGACCACCAACCGCTTCACCGGACTGCTCACCGGTATGTTCGTAACCGCATCCGTGCAGTCGTCCACGGCCACGACGGTGATGACCGTCTCGTTCGTCAACGCCGGCCTGCTGACCCTCGCCCAGGCCATATCCGTGATAATGGGCGCCAACATCGGCACCACGTTCACCGCCTGGATAATGACGCTCGGCTTCTCGTTCAACATGGCCGACGTGGCGTTCCCCACCTTCTTCATAGCCTTGCTGCTCATATACAGCAAGCGGCGCCGCTACATCGGCGACTTCCTCTTCGGCATAGCATTCATGTTCTTCGCCATTTCCACCCTCGGGTCTACGGGTAAGGAGATGGACCTCAGCCACAACCAGTCCGTCATCGACTTCTTCTCCTCCTTCGACAAGGACAGCTACCTCACCATATTCTCATTCCTCGGCATCGGCACCGTGCTCACGTTCTGCATGCAGTCGTCGGCGGCCCTCATGGCCATCACCATGGTGCTGTGCTCCAGCGGCGTGCTCCCCATATACATGGGCATAGCGCTGGTGCTGGGCGAGAACATAGGCACCACCATCACCTCCAACATAGCGGCCATGGGCGCGAACACGCAGGCCCGCCGCGCGGCCTTCGCCCACCTCACGTTCAACGTGTTCGGAGTGATATGGGTGCTGTGCTTCTTCTACCCGTTCATCGACATGGTGTGCGGCTTCGCGGGGGTAGACCCGCACGCCGACCACATAGACGCGGCACGCCTCTCGGTAGTGCTCGCTGCCTTCCACACCACCTTCAACGTGTGCAACACGGGCATACTCATCTGGCTCATACCGCAGATGGAGCGGTTCGTGTGCTACGTCATCAAGCCATCGGCAAGGAAGGACGAGGACGACTTCCGCCTGCGCTACATCGGCGGCAACAGCATCATGAAGACACCAGAGCTCTCCGTGCTCGAGGCACAGAAGGAGATACAGTCGTTCGCGGAGCGCATACAGCGCATGTTCGCCATGGTGCGCGAGCTGCTCGGCGTGAAGGACGACGCGCAGTTCACCAAGCTCTTCTCGCGCATAGAGAAGTACGAGAGCATCAGCGACAACATGGAGATAGAGATAGCCAACTACCTGGACAACGTGTCGGACGCGCACCTCTCCGACGACACCAAGGCCAAGATACGCGCCATGCTCCGCGAGATAAGCGAGATAGAGAGCATCGGCGACTCGTGCTACAACATAGCACGCACCATCAACCGCAAGCTCAAGGGCAAGGAGGACTTCACCGAGCAGCAGTACGAGCACCTGCACCAGATGTTCGAGCTCACCGACGACTCGCTCACGCAGATGAACGTGCTGCTCACGGGGCGCAAGGACAACTTCGACGCCAACCGCTCGTTCAACATAGAGAACGAGATAAACAACTACCGCACGCAGCTCAAGAGCCAGAACATCAACGACGTGAACGACCACAAGTACACCTACGCCATAGGCACCATGTACATGGACATAGTGTCGGAGTGCGAGAAGCTCGGCGACTACGTGGTGAACGTGGTGGAGGCACGCATGGGCACGCGCAAGCAGGAGGCATAGCCACGGCGGCACGCACTCCGCACGCGCCACCGCGCTGGCGCACAACGAGTTACGAAACGGGCCGAATCGCAGTGTAAAATGGGCCATTCCGCACTGCGATTCGGCCCGTTTCGCGTGGCGGAATGGCCCGTTCCGCAAAATGAGAAAGGCGGACTTCACAGCCCGCCTTCACGATTATACAATAACATTATGATATCTTTATTTCTGTATGGCTATAAATTCTTGAAATTCACGCGCTCCCGAAACAAAAGACCTTAGGGTGGCATCCGCACGCCGGACACCGTTTCTGACTTACTCTTATTTACGGTTGCAAAATTACGCAAAAGCCCACATCCGCGCAATACCTACAAATAGTGATTTTGCACCGCCGCCGCAAGTGTCAGTGCCACAGCGCGTCAGAAACGCGCCCCATGCCGCACGCGCAGCCGCCTCCCGCGCAAAATAATCGGCAGCGGAGCCACGGATGTGGAAAAAAAACGCTAACTTTGCTGCATACACAGCATCGTGCCACACTTTCTAACACTCATAGACATGCAAGACAGATACATACGCTTCGACTGGGCCATAAAGCGGCTGCTACGCCAGAAGGCCAACTTCGACGTGCTGGAGGGATTCCTCACCGTGTTCATCGGCGAGGAGGTGAAAATCGTGGAGATACTCGAGAGCGAGGGCAACCAGCAGGCAGAGGACGACAAGTTCAACCGAATGGACATCAAGGCCACCAACTCCAAGGGGGAGATTATCATCGTGGAGGTGCAGAACACCAGCGAGCTGTACTACCTCGAGCGCATACTCTACGGGGTGGCCAAGGCCATAACGGAGCACATCAACCTCGGCGACACATACCGCGAGGTGAAGAAGGTGTACTCCATAAGCATACTGTACTTCGACCTCGGCAAGGGAGCCGACTACCTGTACGTGGGGCAGAACCACTTCACTGGCGTGCATACCAAGGACCAGCTCATGGTGAGCACCAAGGAGAAGGGCGCATTCGTCAGGAGATGCCCATCGGACATATTCCCCGAGTACATACTCGTGCGCGTCAACGAGTTCAACAAGGTGGCCGTCACGCCCATAGAGGAGTGGGTGGCATACCTCAAGAGCGGAGTGATAAAGGCCGACACCACGGCGCCGGGGCTGCAGCAGGCACGCCAGAAGCTGCTCTACTACTCCATGACCGACTCCGAGCGGCGGGCCTACGACGAGCACGTCAATGCCATGATGATACAGAACGACGTGCTGGGCAACGCCCACGACGAGGGACACGCCGAAGGTCTGGCCGAGGGTCTGGCCAAAGGACGCGCTGAGGGACGTGCCGAGGGAGCTAACAAGGAGAAGCTGCGCCTCGCCAAGATGATGTATGACATGGGGGAGCCCATAGGCAAGATAGTGGCCTACACTGGACTGCCCGAGGAGCAGGTGAAGCATCTCCCCGGGCAGGGTTTGTAGCACAACGGCATGCCGAAGGCGCGTGGCGGAGCCGCAGGGCCGCCACCGCAAGGCACGTGTACATACATTATAAGACAAATAAAAGACGGTTTCCAACAGGATGTTGGAAACCGCCATGATGATATCCTAAAGACCGTTTGCCTCCTTTCGGAAACCTCCGAAAGCACAAGCTAATACGTTCTTACTTGTTGAGGGCATCGGTGAAGTCGGCGCCAGCCTTGAACTTGGCTGCCTTCTTGGCTGCGATAGCCACCTTCTCCTTGGTGCGCGGGTTGAAGCCCTCGCGTGCCGGACGCTCTGCCACGCTGAACGTGCCGAAGCCGAGGAGCTGCACCTTGTCGCCAGCCACCACTGCTTCCTTTATAGCACTAACCGTTGCCTCGTATGCGCTCTTGGCCTGGGCCTTGGTGAGGCCGGCACCTGCCGCAATCTTCTCGATCAATTCTGTCTTGTTCATAAAAATATGTGTTTAAGTGATTAATATGTTGTCTATTAACAGTTTCTGACGGCAAATATAGGAGTTTCATTTCATAAATCAAACAAAATCATGGAAAAAGTGTGTAAAAAGACGAAAAAAAGGCCATAATACACGCTATTAATACGGTTTCACGGATATTTTTCGTAATTTTGCGCCCGAATAAAAACGGCACGCCGCACAGCCACGCGCGTACGGCACGCCCGTATCACAGGATTTTTAATCACAGACCACACATCATGCGCAACATACCCACTCTCACGAAGAATCTGCTCATCATCAACGTGCTGGCATACGCCGCCGGACTGGCCGTACAGCGGTACGTAGACCTCAACGACATCATGGGGCTGCACTTCATGCTCGCCCCCGACTTCCACGTATGGCAGCTCGTCACGTACATGTTCATGCACGGAGGATTCCAGCATCTGTTCTTCAACATGTTCGCCCTGTGGATGTTCGGGTGCATCGTGGAGAACACCATGGGCACGCGGCGCTACGCCCTGTACTACCTGGCGTGCGGCATAGGAGCCGGACTCTTCCAAGAGGCGGCGCAGCTCGTGCAGTTCTACACCACAGCGGAGAGCAGCATAGAGGGCTTCTCGCCGTCAGACCTGCTGGCCGTGGCGCACGCCAACGCGCCGGCCCTCGGCACATGGACCACCGTGGGAGCGTCGGGAGCCGTCTACGGCATACTGCTGGCCTTCGGCATGAGCTACCCCGACGAGCGCATATTCATATTCCCACTGCCGCTGCCCATCAAGGCCAAGTGGATCGTGATAGGCTACGCCGCCATAGAGGTGTACATGGCCATGACGGCATCGGGCGACGACGTGGCGCACCTGGCGCACCTCGGCGGCATGGCCGTGGGCTACATGCTCATGCGCTACTGGCGGAGCAGCGCCACACGCATGCGCCGCCAGCGACAGCAGTTCAACTTCTTCGGAGGCAAGCGCGGCACGTGGACGCGCGGCAGCGGCAGCCAGGCTGACGGACGCGACGCGGCGCAGAGTGCCGACTGGGACTACAACGCACGCCGCAAGGAGGCACAGGAGACCACCGACCGCATACTCGACAAGATACGGCGCAGCGGATACGACAGCCTCACGGCAGAGGAGAAGAAGCACCTCTTCGACCAGAGCAACCGCAAGTGACTACCTGCGGCACGCCACCACACATCCTGACAGACTTGGGCCACGGCCGGTGCCATGGCCGCACGACATCCTCCACACTATATGCTCAGACAAATCACTGACTTCACACTGAGGCTCGTAGCCGGAGCCAACGCCGCCACCATAATACTGATGCTGTACGTGGGCTACAGCGACAGGATATACCCCTCGGCGCACGGCTACGCGGGCGTGGCCGGACTGGCATTCCCGTTGGTGCTCGCCGTCAACCTCGCGCTGCTCGCCTTCTGGCTGTGCGTGCGTCCGAAGTGGGCGCTGCTGCCCGTGGCCGGGCTCATAGCGGCCTACTCCCCCGTGTCTACCTACTGCCCCGTAAACATACGGCGCACCCCGCCGCAAGGCTCCATCAAGGTGCTGTCGTACAACGTGTTCATGTTCGGACAGTGGGACAGCCAGCACCCCGACGGTGCCATCGCCGACTACCTGCTGCGGCAGAACGCCGACATAGCATGCCTCCAGGAGGCCGGGGCCGACCCGTGGAAGGAGCACAGGCTCGACTCGCTGCTCTCGCCGGCATACAAGCACGCCGACACCACGGCCTACTGCGGCGGCGACGTGATACGCCTGTACTCCAAGTTCCCAATACTGCGCCACGAGCACATACCATACCCGTCGGCCACCAACCACTCGGCGGCGTTCTGGCTCAGCATAGGCGGCGACACCACCATAGTGGTGGTCAACCACTTCGAGAGCACCAAGCTATCGCCCGAGGACCGCAGCCGCTTCAAGACCATGGTGCGCGGCGACATGCAGCGCGACTCGGCACGCACAGAGTCGCGCACCATACTCTCCAAGCTCATGGCCTCCACCGCGCGGCGTGCGCCACAGGCCGATGCCGTGGCGCGGTTTCTCGACAGGCACAAAGGGCAGAGCATCATACTCTGCGGCGACTTCAACGACAGCCCCATATCCTACTGCCACCACACGCTCGCGCAGCGGCTCATCGACTGCTACACCGACACTGGCAACGGGCCGGGCATATCGTACCACCGGGGCGGATTCTACGTGCGCATAGACAACATCATGTGCTCCACTCACTGGACTCCCTTCGCATGCACCGTAGACAGGAGCATAGGCGTGAGCGACCACTACCCCATACACTGCTGGCTCAAGAGGCACCCCTGAGGACACACATGACAGCCACAGGCACTGACAGAGCGGCAATTTGCTCAAACAGAAGCACAAAATCGGCAATTAGGCAAATAAACGATAAAAACATTTTCCACAATGTGAAAAATATATTATCTTTGCACACCTAAGCAAAAGAAAACAAATACATTAATAATAATAAAACAAAATGCAGAACAAAGGAATAGTAATTGTAACAGCCGTCCTCATGACGCTGGCAAGCATCTTCTATTTGTCGTTCTCGGTGGCCACACACTACTATGACACCGAAGCTGCGAAACTGAAGGACCCCATCGCCCAGCAGGACTACAAGGACTCCGTGAAGTATCTCGGCATCTACTCCTACCAGAAGTGCCTCGAGACCCAGATCGGACTCGGACTTGACCTCAAGGGCGGTATGAATGTCATTCTTGAAGTCAGCGTTCCCGATGTGGTGGAGACACTCGCCGACCACAAGACAGACGCCGCTTTCGTGAAAGCCATGCGCCAGGCCAAGGCCGAGGAGGAGACAAGCCAGAAGGACTTCATCACCCTCTTCATCAACGCCTACCACGCAGCAGCACCCGGACACCGCCTCGCCGAGATCTTCGCCACACAGCAGATGCAGGGCAAGGTCACGTCGCAGAGCTCCGACAGCGAGGTGGAGAAGGCTCTCCGCAAGGAAGCCGACGAGGCCATAGACAACTCCTTCAGAGTGGTGCGTGCCCGTATCGACAAGTTCGGCGTGGTGCAGCCCAACATACAGAAGCTCGAAGGACAGCAGGGACGCATCATGGTGGAGATGCCGGGCATACGTGAGCCCGAGCGCATGCGCAAGCTCCTCCAGGGCAGTGCCAACCTTGAGTTCTGGGAGACATACAACAGCGAGGAGATAGTACCGCTGCTCATACAGCTCGACCAGCTCGCCGCCAACAACGGCCACAAGCCCGCCGCAGCCGCCGACAGCACAGCCGCTGCCACCGACTCTACGGCACTGACTGCCGCAGCAGCTCCTGCCGCCGCCAAGAAGAGCGAGGGCAAGTTCAAGCTCAACAAGAAGAGCGACGAGCCCGCCGCCAAGCAGCCCGCCGACGCACGCGAGGAGGCCATCAAGCAGCACCCGCTGCTCGCCATACTCCAGACCACAGGGCAGGGCGCACTGAGCACCGTGGGCTACGCCAGCGTGCGCGACACCGCCGCCGTGAACAAGATTATATACTCGGCCATGGCCAAGACAGTGCTCCCCGGTACGCTCAAGCTGCTCTGGAGCGCCAAGCCCGCCGACGGCATACAGGCCAAGAACTACTATGAGCTGCATGCCATAAAGGTGACATCGAGCAACGGACGCGCTCCGCTCGAGGGCGATGTGGTGACCGATGCCAAGGACCAGTTCGACCCGAACACCAACGCTCCTGAGGTGAGCATGTCTATGAACACCGACGGCGCACGCCGCTGGGCAGCCCTCACCAAGGCCAACATCAACAAGGCCATAGCCATAGTGCTCGACGGCTCCGTGTACTCAGCACCGCGCGTCAACGGCGAGATATCGGGCGGACAGTCGTCCATCACCGGCAACTTCACCGTGGAGGACACCAAGGACCTCGCCAACACCCTCAAGTCTGGCCGTATGCCCGCACCCGCACGCATCGTACAGGAAGAGGTGGTAGGACCTACGCTCGGCGCACAGTCCATACAGCAGGGTATCATCTCGTTCATCATAGCATTCGTGCTCCTCATGGTGTACATGCTCATGATGTACGACCTCATCCCTGGCATGATGGCCAACCTCGCCCTCATCGTCAACCTCTTCTTCACGCTCGGCATACTCACGTCGTTCCAGGCAGCCCTCACCATGTCGGGTATCGCAGGTATGGTGCTCTCGCTCGGTACGGCCGTAGACGCCAACGTGCTCATCTATGAGCGCACCAAGGAAGAGCTCCGCTCTGGCAAGGGCATTAAGCAGGCCATAGCAGCAGGATACAGCAACGCCTTCTCGGCCATATTCGACTCCAACCTGACATCAATCATCACTGGTGTCATACTCT
Source organism: Prevotella sp. (assembly GCA_022775985.1). Taxonomy (GTDB): domain Bacteria; phylum Bacteroidota; class Bacteroidia; order Bacteroidales; family Bacteroidaceae; genus Prevotella. The sequence continues at coordinate 7,220 of JALFIM010000102.1, read as the reverse complement.
ACGTGTTCGGTACAGGCCCCATCAGAGGCTTTGCCACGACATGGATCATAGGTATCGTATGCTCGTTCTTCACGGCAGTGTTCCTCACACGTCTCGTGTATGAGCACCAGCTCAAGAAAGACCGCTGGCTCAACCTCACATTCTGCACGCGCTTCTCGCGCAACCTCATGCAGAACGTACACTTCCCGTTCATGGGCATATACAAAAAGACGTTCTCAGCACTGGCAGTCATCGTGGTGGTGTTCATCGTGAGCTTCGCAGTGCGCGGACTCAGCCGCAGCATCGACTTCACTGGAGGCCGCAACTACGTCATAGCATTCGAGAAGCCCGTACAGCCAGAGCAGGTGCGCGGACTGCTTCAGCAGACATTCCCCGGCTGCAACTCTGGTGCCCTCGCACTCGGTACTGACAACAAGACCATCCGTGTGTCTACCAACTACAAGATAGAGAGCAACAGCCCGACCGTAGACGACGAGGCAGAGACAATGCTCTTCAAGGCACTCAAGGGCGCAGGACTCGTGTCGCAGAAGGACGTGACCGCATTCAAGAACCCTGACATCCGCACGGGCGGCTCCATCATCAGCTCTACCAAGGTAGGACCGTCGGTGGCCAAGGACATCACGTACGGAGCATTCGTCAGCGTGTTCATCGCGCTCATCGCCATCTTCCTCTACATCCTCGTGCGCTTCCACAACCTCGCCTTCTCCGTAGGCTCAACGGTAGCACTCGCCATAGACACCATATTCGTGCTCGGCGTGTACTCGCTGTGCTGGGGCTGGATGCCGTTCTCGCTTGAGATAGACCTCACGTTCATCGGTGCCGTGCTCACCGTGATAGGCTACTCCATCAACGACAAGGTGGTGGTGTTCGACCGTATCCGTGAGAACATTGCCCTGCATCCCAAGCAGGACATCTACTCCCTGTTCAACGAGAGTATCAACCAGACACTCGCACGTACCGTCAACACATCTGTGTCTACATTGCTCGTGTTGCTCTGCATCCTCTTCCTCGGAGGCGACAGCATACGCAGCTTCGCGTTCGCCATGTCGCTCGGCGTGGTGGTAGGAACCCTCTCATCCATCTTCGTGGCATCGCCCGTTGCCTACATAGTAATGGGCCGTCGCATGAAAGGACGCAAAGAGGTGGCAATGGCAGAGTAATAACCGCTATTGACAGACTGACGCTCACCGATGAGCGATTGACAACTCACCGATGACTCACTGACAATCAACAGTGGCTGACAGACAACCTCTGACAGCATACATACAAAGGCGCAGTACGCCGCAACATAGCGAGAGCCGCAACCCACAAGGGCTGCGGCTCTCGTCGTCTTGGGCCGTAGCGTCCGCACAGCGTATGGATAGCACAATGTGCCGCAACAAGCAACGTGGTTAGAGCAACGCCATATAAGCATGGTTATAATCTCAACTTTTTCATAAAACTGGTGCTTAATTCGCATTTTTTATGTAAGTTTGCACAAGATAGTCTGCAGCTCGGCAATCGGAGCAAGCTCCACCAGCCTCGCACTTCACTGTCTTTGCACTCAAACAAATACGCGCTATGAAATATCTCGACCCTAAAGCCGACCTTACGTTCAAAAAGATATTCGGCGAACATAAAGACCTGCTCATAAGTCTGCTCAACGCACTGCTGCCATTGCAGGATGACGAGCAGATAGAGAGCGTGGAGTATCTGTCACCAGAGCTTGTGCCTGACAACTATGTGGGCAAGAACAGCATAGTGGACGTGCGGTGCCGCGATGAGAAAGGACGGCAGTTCATCGTGGAGATGCAGATGCTGTGGACGGAGGCGTTCAAGCAGCGCGTGCTATTCAACGCCTTCAAGGCGTTCGTGCGGCAGCTCGACAAGAAGCGCAAGCACGAGCTGTTGCAGCCAGTGTACTCGCTCAATCTTGTCAACGAGGTGTTCATGAATGACTACCCCGATGAGTTCATACACAACTTCAACATAGTACACGACCTGCATAGCGATGAGGTGATAGACGGTCTGCACTTCACGTTCGTTGAGCTGCCCAAGTTTCAGCCCCACTCCACGATGGAGAAGAAGATGGCCGTGCTCTGGCTCAAGTTCCTCACCGAGATAGACGAGAATACCACGCAGGTACCACCCGAGCTGCTTGCGACTCCAGAGACATCAAAGGCCCTGAAGACCGTGGAAGAGTCGGCCATGACAAAGGACGAGCTGCTCGCCTATGAGGACTTCTGGGACAAGTTAGGTGCCGAGCGTCTGCTCTTCATAGACTCCAACAAGCTAAGCCACGAGCGCGGACTGGCCGAAGGAAGGGCTGAAGGACTGGCCGAAGGCAAGACTGCAATAGCCAAGAACCTGCTCAACATGGGAATGGCAACGGCAGATGTTGCCAAAGCCACAGGCTTAAACCCAGAAGAGATTGAGAAGTTGAGGAAATAAAAGCACTGCCGTGCCACGGCATGACAGCAGAAAACCACAAGCAACCGCGTAGGTTTGTAGACTGCGTTTATACATATACAACGAAGAAAGCCCTGCCAATGTGCGCTAACACACGGCAGGGCTTTCTTGTCTATCAGTTAAATATATCAATCAAATCACAGTTCATCTCATGCAGCCGCAAGCAAGCGGCGCGTGGCACTTAGTGCCGTAGCCGCTATCAGTTGCGGAACACGAGTCCGTCCTTGTCGGCATCGATGGTGATAGGTTTCTCGCGCGTCACCTCGTCGGAGAGAATCTTCTTGGAGAGGTCATTGAGCACGCAGCGCTGTATGGCACGCTTCACCGGACGCGCACCGAACTCAGGGTCGAAGCCCTCATCGGCGAGGAAGTCTATTGCAGCAGGTGTCACGCTGAGCGTGAAGCCCTGCGGCTCGAGCATCTTCCTGACGGCGTTCATCTGCAAGGTCACCACCTGTGCTATCTCAGGCTTGGTGAGCGGCAGGAACATGATGGTCTCGTCGATACGGTTGAGGAACTCCGGGCGGATGGTTTTCTTCAGCATCTCTATCACCTTCTCCTTGGTGTCGCTTATCACATGGTCGCGGTTCGCGGGCGTGATGCCTGCAAACTGTCCCTGTATGTACTGGCTGCCGAGGTTGGAAGTCATTATTATGATGGTGTTCTTGAAGTTCACCGTGCGCCCCTTGTTGTCGGTCAGACGGCCGTCGTCAAGCACCTGCAAGAGAATGTTGAACACATCGGGGTGTGCCTTCTCTATCTCGTCGAACAGCACCACGGAGTATGGCTTGCGGCGGACGGCCTCAGTGAGCTGGCCACCCTCGTCGTAGCCCACGTATCCTGGAGGCGCACCGATAAGTCGGCTGACGCTGAACTTCTCCTGATACTCGCTCATGTCGATACGCGTCATCATCGTCTCGTCGTTGAACAGGTACTCGGCCAGGGCCTTCGCAAGCTCAGTTTTGCCCACACCCGTAGTGCCGAGGAAGATGAACGAGGCGATAGGACGCTTCGGATCTTGCAGTCCGGCACGCGAACGGCGCACGGCATCGCTCACGGCACGTATGGCCTCATCCTGACCTATGACGCGCTTGTGGAGCTCTTCCTCCAAGTGGAGCAGCTTCTCACGCTCGCTCTGCATCATGCGTGTGACGGGTATGCCGGTCCAACGGCTCACCACCTCGGCTATGTCGTCGGCAGTCACCTCCTCACGTATCATGGCGTTGCCGTCCTGTGTGGACTTGAGCTGGTTCTGTATAGCCTTGATGTCATCGTCGAGCGACTTCAGTTTGCCGTATCGTATCTCTGCCACGCGCTCGTAGTTGCCCTCGCGCTCAGCACGCTCGGCCTCAAACTTGAGCTGCTCTATCTGCTGCTTGTCCTGCTGAATCTTGTTCACCAGTGCCTTCTCGCTCTCCCATTTAGCACGGAACGAGCTCTCCTGATCCTTCAACTCGGCAATGTCCTTGTCGAGCTGCGCTATCTTGTCGGTGTCGTTCTCACGCTTTATGGCCTCGCGCTCTATCTCAAGTTGCTTGAGCTTACGGGTTATCTCATCGAGCTCCTCAGGCACGGAGTCGCGCTCCATACGGAGCTTTGCGGCAGCCTCGTCCATAAGGTCGATGGCCTTGTCGGGGAGGAAGCGGTCGGAGATGTAACGCTCGGAGAGCTTCACGGCGGCTATACAGGCATCATCCTGTATACGCACCTTGTGGTGGTTCTCGTAGCGCTCTTTCAGTCCACGGAGTATGGATATGGCCGAAAGCTCGTCAGGCTCGTCCACCATCACGGTCTGGAAACGGCGCTCCAGAGCCTTGTCCTTCTCGAAGTACTTCTGATACTCGTTGAGGGTTGTGGCACCTATTGAGCGGAGCTCGCCACGGGCAAGAGCCGGCTTCAGAATGTTGGCCGCGTCCATTGCGCCCTCGCCGCCACCTGCACCTACGAGAGTGTGTATCTCATCAATGAAGAGTATGATGCGGCCGTCGCTGTTGGTCACCTCTTTTATTACGCTCTTCAGACGTTCCTCAAACTCGCCCTTGTACTTGGCACCTGCCACAAGCGCACCCATATCGAGTGAGTAGAGCTGCTTGTCCTTCAGGTTCTCGGGCACGTCACCACGAACTATACGCTCGGCCAGGCCCTCCACGATGGCTGTCTTGCCCGTACCGGGCTCACCTATGAGTATAGGGTTGTTCTTGGTGCGCCTTGACAGTATCTGAAGCACGCGGCGTATCTCCTCGTCACGGCCTATCACAGGGTCGAGTTTGCCCTGACGGGCCTCCTCCACGAGGTTCTTGGCATACTTCTCCAAGCTCTGGTAGTTCTCATCACCCGACTGCGACTGCACCTTCTGGCCCTGACGCAGCTCCTGTATGGCCTTCACGGTCTCCGCCTCGGTCATACCAGCGTCCTTGAGTATGCGGCTTGCCGTGCTGCTCACCTGAAGCAGTGCGAGCAATATGGGCTCAACGCTCGTGAACTCGTCGCCGTTCTTCGTGGCGAAGTCCTGCGCACGCTGGAGCACGCTGTTGGCTTCGTTGGAGAGATACGGCTGTCCACTGCCCTGCACACGGGGCAGACGCTGAATCTCTGAATCAACTACCGTGTCTATCTGGTTGGCATTGACACCGAGCTTCTGGAAGATGTATGTGGCTACGTCTTTGGCTTTCACCATCACACCCTTCAACAGGTGTACCGGCTCAATGCTCTGTTGCCCCTGACGCTGTGCTGTGTTCACGGCCTCCTGAACAACCTCTTGGGCTTTGATTGTGAATTTGTCGAATGTCATATTGTGTTTCTCCTTTCTTGTTTTTCGGTTTACTTATTACGTATTCAGTTTGTATTATGCCTCGTAATCAGTCCCTTTCACAGGACATCCTACGCCATTACCTCCGCAAACAGCATACCTACGAGCCCACAATGACTATTTGACAGAAACATATGACAATATGACATAACACGATAAACGACGTACTCCCACATCGCAAACAAAAGCAAAGGCCACCGCCATGAGCAGTGTCATGGCAGTGGCCTTTGTTATAATGGTAGTCCGAATGATATGGAGACCGAAATAAAGTTGGTCTGGTCAGCCTTGTGAATTTATCAAGCCAACCTTGGGTTCCGATAATATCAGTCTCGAAAACTGATTAGGTCAGTCTTGAAAACTGATTAGGTCAGTCTTGAAAACTGATGAGGTCAGCCTTGAAAAAACATTAAGCCAACATTGGGTTCTGATAATATCAGTCTTGGAAATATACGCGTTTTACCCTGTTGCTGATACCAGTGAGCACCTCGTATGGTATGGTGTCGAGCACGTCGGAGAGTACGGTTACGGGCAGATCGTCACCGAATATCTCCACGGAGTCGCCCTCATGGCAGTCTATGCCCGTGACATCTATCATCGCAACGTCCATACATATATTGCCCACATACTCCGCACGCTTGCCTCCTACGATACAGTAGCAGTGGCGGTTGCCCAGTTTGCGGTTCAGTCCGTCGGCATATCCTATCGGTATGGCGGCTATACGGCTGTCGTGCTCTATGGTACCCTTGCGGCTGTAACCCACGGTGTCGCCCGCCGGCACGTCATGAATCTGCAATATAGTGGTGCGAAGCGTACACACGTTGTTGATGATATGGTTGTCGCGCGAGTCTATACCATAGAGTCCGAGTCCCAGTCGGCACATGTCCATCTGCCTCTCCGGGAAGTGCTCTATGCCCGCAGAGTTGTCCATGTGGCGTATTATCTTGTGGGGGAACGCCGCCTGCAACTGGCTGCTTCCCTTCTCGAAGAGCGCAAACTGATGCGCGGAGAAGTCGTCGAAGCGGTCGTCATCTGACCCTACGAAGTGAGAGAACACCGAGCGTGGTATCACTGCGTTCTGATGCTTCAGCCTGTCTATGAGCCGCTCCATGTCGTGCTCTGGGTCGAATCCGAGGCGGTGCATGCCCGTGTCGAGCTTTATATGCACGGGGAAACCAGTAACACCCTCACGCTCTGCGGCCCTCACCAGGGCATCAAGCAACCTGAAGGAGTACACCTCAGGCTCCAAGTCGTAGTCGAACATGGTCTTGAAGGCCGTCATCTCGGGATTCATTATCATTATGTTGGACGTGATACCGTTCTTGCGAAGGGTCACGCCCTCGTCGGCAACAGCCACTGCAAGGTAGTCCACACGGTGGTCTTGCAGCGTCTTGGCTATCTCCACGGCACCGGCACCGTAGCCGTCGGCCTTTATCATACAGACGAGTTTGGTAGACGGCTTCATAAACGAGCGGTAGTAGTTGAGGTTGGCCACCACGGCATTGAGATTCACCTCGAGCGTGGTCTCATGCACCTTGCGCACAAGAAGCTCAGTGAGCGAGTCGAAACCGAACTGGCGTGCCCCCTTGATGAGTATCACCTCATCGCGCAGCGATGCGAACACCTTGCTGGCAACGAACGCCTTGACCGTAGGGAAGAAGTGCGCCTCTGCCACATGTATGCACGCAGCATTGTCGCAGACGGCCGGGCCTATGCCCACAAACTTCTCCACTCCACGCTCCACGGCAAGCCGCGACACCTCCGAGTAGAGCTCTTCGGGCTGCATGCCCGACTGCAGTATGTCGCTGATGATGAGCGTGCGGCGGCGGTTCTTGTGGTCGGGGCGGCGGCTCATGAAGTCGAGTGCTATGTCGAGGGAGTTGATGTCGGAGTTGTAGCTGTCGTTGATGAGCGTGCATCCGTGCTGGCCTTCCTTCACCTCCAGGCGCATGGCCACAGGCTCAAG
>JALFIM010000099.1 GCA_022775985.1 Prevotella sp. | reverse complement strand
CTATGGATATCTGTGCCTCGTTGCCAGTCTTGACAGAGAGGTACAGCCACTCCATCACAGGCTTGATGGCCTCGCGGAAACGGGGAGCCCAGTCGAGGGCACCGCGCTGCGCCGTAGTGGAGCAGTTGGCGTACATCCAGTCCATGCCTTTCTCTGCAAACAGTGGCATAAGGCTCTGTGTCAGCTCCTCAACGGTCTCGTTGAATGCCTCGGAAGGAGAGTGGCCGTGCTCACGCAGTACGTCGTACTGAGCCTCGAGCAGTCCCTCTATTGCGCCCATCAGCGAGCCGCGCTCACCCGTAAGGTCGCTTGTGGCCTCACGCTGGAATGTAGTCTTGAACAGATAGCCGGCTCCGATGCCTATACCGAAGGCTATGGTCTTTTCCTCGGCCTTGCCAGAGTGGTCCTGATATACGGCGTATGAGCAGTTGAGTCCGCGTCCCTCGAGGAACATTGTGCGCAGTGATGTGCCCGAACCCTTAGGAGCTACCATGATGACATCGACATCGCTGGGAGGAACTACGCCCGTGCGGTCGTTCCAGTTGATGGCGAATCCGTGTGAGTAGTACAGGGTCTTGCCTGCTGTAAGATATTTCTTGATTTTCGGCCATACTGCTATCTGACCGGCATCAGACAGCAACATGCAGATGATGGTTCCTTTCTCTGCTGCCTCCTCTATGGAGAAGAGTGTCTTTCCTGGTACCCAGCCGTCGGCCACGGCCTTGTCGTAGGTCTTGCCCGGACGCTGACCCACGATGACGTTGAATCCGTTGTCGCGGAGATTTCCGGCCTGACCAGGTCCCTGAATACCATAACCTAAGATGGCAATTGTCTCGTTTTTAAGTACCTCACGTGCTTTGTCCAATGAAAACTCTTTGCTGGTGACAACTGTCTCAACGACGCCACCGAAATTCATTTCTGCCATATTACTTAAAATTTTGTGCGGAACATCTGTGATGTGTTAGCTTCCGCTGTTATTTGTTGTTTGTTTATTATTTTCTTGTTTTGCGAGTGCAAAGGTAATAAATTAAAATGAATCACCAAAAAAATGTGTCATTCTTTTACAAATTTAACCTTACTTCTGCAAACTTCTATTTTCTCATTGCTTTCGGGTTCTTGCTTCATCACCCTCACGCAGTACTCGTCAGTGGCTGTCTGCTCGCGCATGAAGTGGAGCGTGTCGCCCCCGTGCGACTCTGCCACATAGGCTATCTCGAAACGCTTCACGCGGTGGTGTCTGAACCATTCCACGTCCCACAGGTCGAGGATGTGCTCTATGTATTTCACGCTGTTGATGTGTCCGTTGATGTCTACGTCGCTGTAATAGGTCTGTATGGAGCGCGTGTGTTCGGCGTTCTGGCCCATCTTGACGCGCGACACCTTGTCTATCGGGCACGGCTTTGTGGTGTCTATGTAGCTGTTTATCAGTCCATCGTTGATAGACATGATGTCGGTGGGCTGGCGGGTCTCGGTGTCTATCATCGCCCATACGCTGCGTCCGTAGCCGTAGACCTTGTCTCCTGCGCCCTTGATGGCGAAGTCGCGGTCGGTGAAGTAGCGCATGGCACCCTCCACCCATGTCTCCACGGTGTAGCGGTCGTAGGCTTTTGGCATCTCGGTTATCTCTATTGCGAGCCGCGAGAGCACCCATGTCTTGTGTATGGTGTTGAGGTAGTGCATGCCGTACCCGCGGTCGTTGGAGTGGAAGTCGGCCGCGTTGAGCAGACTGTTGCCCATGTGTCCGATGAACAGGCGGTTGGAGAAGTCGCAGTGGAACGGCTCGGCGAGAAACTCGTATGTACCTACTTTACTCAGCATAGTCATCGTTTTGTGCCTGTTTGTATAGGAAGTCGCTCACTGGTTCCTCTATGCTGCGCGTCACGGCGATGCGCCCCGAGCGGCTGTACTGGAGCAGACAGCCGAAGGCATTGAGCTTGTCGTATAGGCTGGTGATGTCCTCCGTCAGTCCTGCGAGGAGCACTGTGCTGTACGTCGGGTTCACTTCCATCATGCGTGCGTCGGCCTTTCGTATGGTGCGCGACACCTCGGGATTGTCGAGAAGCACGGGAGTGGATATCTTGTACAGCCCGACCTCGTGGATGAACAGTTCCTCATCGGTGTAGAAGTCGGCCTTTACTACATCTATCTTCTTCTCTATCTGCTTCGTTATCTTGCGTATCTGGTCCTCGTCGCTCCATGCCGTTATGGTGTATTTGTGTACGTCCTTGATGCTTGAAGCTGACACGTTCAGGCTCTCGATGTTCACCTGACGGCGTGTGAACACAGCCGTTATCTGGTTGAGTATGCCGGCTATGTTCTCTGAATATACGAGCAGCGTGTATAGTTTCTTTTCCATTTCTCCTCTTGCGTTAAATGTTTATTTCCAGCAGCATGTCATCTACGCTGTTGCCGGGAGGCGTCATCGGCAGCACGTTGTCCTCCTCCTTCACCGCGCACTCGAGCACGAACGGTCCGTCGGTGTGCAGCATTCTCTCTATGGCGGAGTGCAGGTCGGCACGGTCTATCACCACCTCGTAGTTGATGTGGTAGCCATTGCAGATACTCTGGTAGCTTGGGTTGAGCATCTTGGTGAACGACTTGCGGTGGTCGAAGAACATGTCTTGCCACTGGCGCACGTTGCCAAGGTAGTTGTTGTTCATAAGAATGATCTTCACAGGAGCCTGTTGCTCCATGATGGTGCCGAGCTCCTGTATGCTCATCTGGAATCCACCGTCGCCCGTGAAGAGGCATACAGTGCGGTCAGGAGCACCGAACGTGGCACCCACGGCGGCCGGAAGTCCGAATCCCATGGTGCCGAGTCCGCCGCTTGTCACCACGCTGCGTTTCTTGTTGTACTTGAAGTAGCGGCATGAGAACATCTGGTTCTGCCCCACGTCGTTGACGAGTACCGCGTCGCCATGGGTGGCTTCGGCCACGGCATTGACAATCTCTCCCATGAGCAACGGCCCGTCTTTGGGATGAATGGCGGGCTGGATGACTTTCTGGTTCTCCTGCTCGAAGTAGGGCTTGAAACTCTCTTTCCATGCCGTATGGTCGTTCTTCTTCAACTGACGGGTGATGGCGGCGAGCGATATCTTGCAGTCGCCCACTACTGCCACGTCTGTCTTTACGTTCTTGTCAATCTCCGCCTTGTCTATGTCGAGGTGTATGACCTTGGCCTGTTTGGCATAAGTGTCGAGCCTTCCCGTCACTCTGTCGCTGAACCTCATGCCTATGGCAATGAGCACGTCGCACTTGTTCTCCATGACATTGGGCGCATAGCTTCCGTGCATGCCCAGCATGCCCATGTTGAGAGGGTGTCCTGAGGGCAGGGCAGACAGTCCGAGCAGAGTGCGTGCGGCCGGAATGTCGGCTTTCTCAAGGAATTCCACAAGCTCATTCTGCGCGTTTCCCAGCTCAACGCCCTGTCCTACGAGTGCGAGAGGGCATGAAGCGTTGTTTATTAGTTCCGCGGCCTCGTCCACGGCTTTCTGGGATATGGCGGGATATGGCTCATAGCTCCTCACTGATGTGACGTGTTTCGGAATCCACTCGGTCTTTCCTGTCTGCGCGTTCTTCGGGAAGTCGAGTACCACGGGGCCCGGACGGCCCGAGCGTGCTATGTAGAAAGCGCGGCTTACGGCCCATGCTATGTCCTCGGGCCGCCTTATCTGGTAGCTCCACTTGCTGATGGGCTGCGCCACGCCTACGAGGTCAACCTCCTGAAAGGCATCGGTGCCGAGGGCGCCAGTGCCCACCTGTCCTGCGATTACCACGATAGGTGTGGAGTCCATCATTGCGTCAGCCACGCCAGTGAGCGTGTTGGTGGCTCCCGGTCCGCTTGTCACGAGGCATACGCCCACCTCTCCGCTGACGCGTGCGAATCCTTCTGCTGCGTGCGCCGCAGCCTGTTCGTGTCTTACGAGAATGTGGTCGAAAGCCTTTTTCTCGCCTCTTGTATAGTCGTAGAGAGCATCAAATACTGGCATTATGGCACCTCCTGGGTATCCGAAGATGGTTTTCACCCCCTCGTCCTTGAGTGAGCGCATCAGTGCTTCAGCTCCTGTTATAGTATCTTTTGACATCTATTAATGGTATGTATGAATGGTCGGGTTGTCCCGACGCGTGTTGAGTATTGAATATTAGTGCAGTGCCGTGCGTCAGTCTATTATGCGCACGCCGCCCTTGTCGGCCGAGCTCACGCTCTGGGCGTATGCCCTTAGCGCCTTAGACACGACCCTGTTGCGTGTCACGGGCTGCTGCGGACGTGCGGCGAGCTCCTCGTCAGACAACTTCACATTGATAGTGCGGTTGGGTATGTCTATCTCTATGATGTCGCCATCCTTTATCTTGCCGATGTTGCCTCCGGCTGCAGCCTCTGGCGATATGTGCCCGATGCTCAGTCCGCTGGTGCCACCCGAGAACCGACCGTCGGTGATGAGTGCGCACTCCTTGCCCAGGTGCATGCTCTTGATGTATGACGTGGGGTAGAGCATCTCCTGCATGCCGGGGCCGCCCTTGGGCCCTTCGTGCGTTATCACCACGCAGTCGCCGCTCTTGACCTTGCCACCGAGTATGCCGTCGCATGCCGCCTCCTGTGAGTCGAACACCTTGGCAGGGCCACTGAATTTCCATATAGACGGGTCTACGCCGGCTGTCTTTACGACGCATCCGTCCTGTGCTATGTTGCCGAAGAGCACGGCCAGTCCGCCATCCTTGGTGTAGGCGTGCTGCAAGTCGCGTATGCATCCGTTCTCACGGTCGGTGTCAAGGCTCTCCCACTGGGAATCCTGGCTGCCCATGACGGTAGAGAACTTGCGTCCCGGTGCGCTGTGGTATATGCGGTCGGCATCGGCATCGATGTCGGAAGTGGTGATGTCGTACTTGCTCATGGCCTCAGAAAGTGTCATGCCGTCGGCACGCTTCACGTCACCATTTATGAGTCCGCCCTTGTCGAGCTCGTTGAGAATGCCCAGTATGCCGCCAGCGCGGTTGCACTCCTGTACGCTGTACTTCTGCGTGTTCGGTGCGAGCTTGCACAGGCATGGCACCTTACGGCTCAGTTTGTCTATGTCGGCCATCTTGAAGTCTACGCCGCCCTCCTGCGCCACGGCGAGCAGATGCAGCACGGTGTTGGTGCTTCCGCCCATGGCGATGTCCAGCGTCATGGCGTTGAGGAACGCGTCGCGTGTGGCTATGCTGCGTGGAAGCACGCTTTCATCGCCGTCCTCATAATAGGCGAGGGCGTTCTTTACAATCTGGTGTGCAGCTTGCTTGAACAGCTCTATGCGGTTCTTGTGCGTGGCGAGGATGGTGCCGTTGCCTGGCAGCGATAGTCCTATGGCCTCGGTAAGCGAGTTCATGGAGTTGGCGGTGAACATGCCTGAGCAGCTGCCGCAGCCCGGACAGGCGCACCCCTCTATCTTGGCCATGTCCTCATCGCTTACAGATGGGTCTGCGCCCTTTATCATAGCGGTGATGAGGTCGGCGTTCTCGCCCTTCCACCGTCCTGCCTCCATGGGGCCGCCCGAGCAGAACACTGCCGGTATGTTGAGGCGCATGGCGGCCATGAGCATGCCGGGTGTCACTTTGTCGCAGTTGGATATGCATATCATGGCATCGGCCTTGTGGGCGTTGACCATGTATTCCACAGAGTCGGCTATGATGTCGCGCGAGGGCAGTGAGTAGAGCATGCCGTCGTGTCCCATGGCTATGCCGTCGTCAATGGCTATGGTGTTGAACTCAGCAGCATAGCATCCCATGCTCTCTATCTCCTTTTTCACTATCTGGCCAATCTCATGCAGGTGTGTGTGTCCGGGTACAAATTGCGTGAACGAATTGACAACCGCGATGATGGGCTTGCCGAATTGTTCACGCTTCATTCCTGTTGCCACCCACAGGGCTCTTGCTCCTGCCATGCGGCGGCCTTCTGTACAGACTGCACTTCTCAACTGATGTTTCATTTCCTTCTTATTTTTTGTCAGGCAACGCCGTTCATAGGCGTGTGCCTTGCGAGTTATTGTACGAGTAGTAGTCGGCGGCAGTGGCTGGCACAGCGGGATGTGCGTACTGCGTACATATATATTATATATAATGTGTATGGCGTGAAGCCGTAGCCGCTCACTGCTTCCCGATTAAAGTGATGCAAAGATAATGCAAGTGCGAGCGCAATGGAGCTTGCTCCAATTGCCGAGCCGCAGCTTATCTTCTGCAAAGATAATCAGATTTTGGAGAATATACAACTAAATCCTATCTGATTTTCATTTATTGCTAACAATTATGATGTAAATCAGATATAAAAATTACGATTTAATCTATTTTTGCACAAATAAACTACAATCGTGCGCTTATGCGTGGCGTGATAGTGCCATGTCCATGTCATGGACGCGGCTCCATTGCCTCGGCTATGATGCGGCATGCACGCTCGAGGTACGCCTTGTCCGTGGAGTCGAATGTGGCAGTGGCGTCACTGTCTATATCGAGCACGCCCACCACGTCGGGCATGTCGGCTCCCACGATGGCCGTGCCGTCAAATCTCAGCCGCGCCGTCAGCGGTACCACAATCTCCGAGCGCGATAGGCTGCTGCATGCTATGTGGCCGGGAAACAGCTCCACGTCGTCTACCACGATGGTGCGCCGCTGCTGCCAGGCCGTGCCGCACACGCCGCGTCCGTAGCCTATGGAGTAGCACGCCACGGGGCCTTGGAAAGGGCCGAGGCGCAGTTTGCCGTCGCATACGAGGTAGAAGCCCACCCACAGAAATCCCATCATGTCGTGTATGGCGGCAGATACGTTGGCGAGCATACCCGTCCAGTAGCCGCCGCCCTCGGTCAGTCCCTTGAGCTGTAGCAGCAGTTCCTCGTAGCGTTCAGTCTTTTCGGTCGTTGTCATGTATGATAGTGTTGTTAGGGTCGGCACGCCGTTCGTCGAGCATTCGCCTTGTCATCTCGGGCCACCACATAAGCGGCTCCTCATATTCTATTATCTCCTCATCAATGAGATATTCCAGTGCGCATCGCATCTGCATGTAAGGCATGCCGGAGGCGTTGAGCTCTGTCACGTCATGCCTCATGCCATCGCTGAGCAGATGTAGTATGGCTGCGCGTTCTTTCTCCGTGGCCTGCATGGAGGTACGGCTCGACTCATGGTCGGTACACACGTCGCAGATGCCGCAGTCGCACGACTTGGTCTCGCCGAAGTACCGCAGGAGCTGTCGGCTGCGGCACACATTGTCGTTGACGGCGTAGGCCACGATGCGCTTTATGCGCTTGGCAAACTGCTCGCGGCGCTCCTCGTACACCTCTCTCGGCAGTGCCACGTCCTTGCCGTCGATGCGGTCGCGCAGGTAAGTGATGGTGGGCATCTTGCGCTGCGGTATGTAGTGTACGATATGACGCTGCGTGAGGTTGCGCAGTGTGAGGTACACGGTCTGCCGCGTGACCCCTGCGTCGTGTGCGAGCAGCGTCTCGTCGATGTATGAGTAGTCGGTGAACAGCCCTGAGTACTTGCGCAGCAGTGCCGACACCACGGCCTCCTCCACGGGCGAGGGGTTGTTGTAGCGGTACAGCTCGTCGCGGTCGAGGGTGAATCTCAGCCTCGATGCGGCGTCGGGCTCCATGTCGTAGTCGAGGTATCCTGCACGCGACAGAATCTTCAGTGCCGAGTTTACGCGTATGGGGAAGTAGCCGTAGGTGATGCAGAACTTCTGTATGTCGAAGGCGAAGGTGTGTCCGCAGCCGCTCTCGTAGCCCACCTGATAGAAGTAGGCGAGGTGTTCGTACACGTCGCGCACGAACTCCTTGTCTGGGAACTCGTCGTCTACGCGCTTGTCGAGCTTCAGTTGGTCGCTGTGGTTGAACAGCAGCACGGCATACGCCTTGCCGCCGTCGCGTCCCGCGCGTCCCGCCTCCTGGAAGTAAGCCTCTATGGAGCTCGGGCAGTCTATGTGTATCACGGTGCGCACGTCGGGCTTGTCTATGCCCATGCCGAAGGCGTTGGTAGCCACCATCACCCTCAGCTTGTCGTCGTGCCACGCCTTCTGCCGCTCGTCCTTGACGCTGGGCTCCAGGCCGGCGTGGTAGAACGTGGCGCTTACGCCCTGCTCGTTGAGCCAGTCGCTCACCGCCTTGGCGCGGCTGCGGCTGCGCACGTACACTATGGAACTGCCGTCTACGGCCCTGAGGATGTTGAGCATCTGCATGTGCTTGTCCCGCACGTCGCGCACCACGTAGGCGAGGTTCTTGCGCTCGAAGCTCATGCTGTACACGCGCTTCTCCTTGAATCCGAGCCTCTCCTGTATGTCGTCCACCACCTCTGGCGTGGCAGTGGCGGTGAGCGCGAGCACGGGCACGCCGGGCTTCAGGCGGCGTATGTCGGCTATGTGCAGGTACGACGGGCGGAAGTCGTAGCCCCACTGGCTTATGCAGTGGGCCTCGTCTACGGTTATGAAGCTCACGTTGATGCGGCGCAGCTTGTTGCGGAACAGGTCGCTGGCTATGCGCTCGGGTGAGACGTACAGCATCTTGGTGTCGCCGAGTATGCAGTTGTCGAGGGCCACGAGAATCTCGTGGCGCGACATGCCGGAGTATATGGCGGCCGCCATGATGCCCCGCCGGCGCAGGTTCTGCACCTGGTCCTTCATCAGAGCAATGAGAGGCGTTATCACTATGCACACGCCCTCCTGTGCCATGGCGGGCACTTGAAACGTCACCGACTTGCCGCCGCCAGTGGGCATGAGCCCGAGGGTGTCGTGTCCGCTGCCGATGCTCTCGATGATGTCGCGCTGTATGCCACGGAAGTCGGCGTGTCCCCAGTACTGTCTCAGCAGTTGTAGGTATCTGTCAGTCATAGTATGGCATGGTGTGTGCGCCGAGGTCATTCCTCCTCGGTGGGTCTTATGTCCTCTATCTGCAGCTGCACGAGGTTGCGCTTGAATATGTTGTCCTCCAGGGTGTATGCTATGTCGAAGCTGCGCTTCGACTTGATGTAGCGTGCCGCCGCGCTCTGTCCGAAGGCTATGCCGTTGACCACGTTGCTCGACTTGGAGTCTACGAGCTCGAGCTTTATGTGCTCCTGGTCGCGTCCCACCACCTTGCTCGTGCCGTAGTCGTACACTCCCACGGTGCAGAATATGGGCTTAGGGTTGCACGGGCCGAACGGAGAGAACCGCTTGAGGTCGTTGTGCAGCCGCTTGGTGATGTCCTTGAAGTCTATGACGGCATCGATATTGAGCATGGCCTCGGTCTGCTCGGGCAGTATGTGCTCGTCTACATACTTCTGGAACCTGTGCCTGAACTCAGGTATGTCGTCCCACCTCAGGGTGAGGCCTGCGGCGTAGGTGTGCCCGCCGAAGTTGATGAGCAGGTCGCGGCAGCTCTTTATCGCGGCGTATATGTCGAATCCAGTGACGCTCCGTGCCGACCCCGTGGCTATGTTGCCGTCGCGCGTGAGCACGATGGTGGGGCGGAAGTATATCTCCGTGAGCCTCGATGCCACGATGCCGATGACCCCCTTCTTCCAGTTCTCGTCGTACAGCACGATGGACGAGCGGTGGCGTTGGTTCTCGAGTCTCGACACTATGTGGTTGGCCTCCTCGGTCATCTGCTTGTCTATGTCCTTGCGCTGCTCGTTGTAGCCGTCTATGTGCTTGGCGTCGGCGAGTGCGCGGCTGAGGTCTTTCTCCACCAGCAGGTCTACGCTCTCCTTGCCGTTGTCCATGCGGCCTGAGGCATTGATGCGCGGCCCTATCTTGAATATGATGTCGCTCATGGATATCTCTCGTCCGCTGAGTCCGCAGATGTCTATGATGGCCTTGAGCCCTATGCACGGGTTCTGGTTGAGAATCTTCAGGCCATGGAAGGCCATTATGCGGTTCTCATCCACCACCGGCACGATGTCTGCGGCTATGCTCACGGCGCAGAGGTCAAGCAGTGGTATGAGCCTTGAGAACGGAATGCCGTTGTTCTTGGCGAAAGCCTGCATCAGCTTGAAGCCCACTCCGCATCCGCAGAGGTGCTTGAAGGGGTAGCTGTCGTCAGTGCGCTTGGGGTTGAGTATGGCCACGGCCGGCGGCAGGGTCTCATCGGGCACGTGGTGGTCGCATATTATGAAGTCTATGCCGAGCGACTTGGCATACGCCACCTCGTCCACGGCCTTTATGCCGCAGTCGAGTATGATGATGAGCTTTATGCCGTTCTCGTGGGCATAGTCTATACCTTTCTTGCTGACACCGTAGCCCTCGTCGTAGCGGTTGGGGATGTAGTACTCTATGTTGGAGTAGAACTGCTGCAGGAACTTGTAGACCAGCGCCACGGCGGTGCATCCGTCCACGTCGTAGTCGCCGTAGACGAGTATGCGCTCCTTGCGCCCCATCGCGTCGTTGAGCCTGTCGACGGCGATGTCCATGTCCTTCATCAGGAACGGGTTGTTGAGGTCTGCGAGTTGCGGATGGAAGAATCTCTTCGCCCCCGACTCCGTGTTTATGCCCCGCTTTATGAGCAGATAGGCAAGTATCGGACTGATGTTCAGCTTTTCGCCTAATTCTTTCGCTGCCGTCTCCTCTTCAGGTGTCGGCGGCTTGTAATTCCATTTGAAAAGCATTGTATATGTATTTGTTTCTATTGGCTTGTCTGGGATGTGCCGTGCGCGGCGTGTAGCGGCACTGACGTGC